>JACCZQ010000002.1 GCA_013695905.1 Chthoniobacterales bacterium | reverse complement strand
GCCTAGCAGCGCGAAGAATCCTTCGTCAGCCTCTTTGCAATCGCGACACTTTGCGACGCCAGTTTGAAGTGCCGGAGGCACGGCGGAATAAAGCCCGGAGCGACGCGCAGCAGAGCTCCGGGTTTCCCGCTGACGGAGTGCCAAACCCCCGGAGGGAGTGACGGAACGCGACGATATTGGAACTCGCCGCACGTCAGACACGGCGCGTAGGTTCCGTCGCCCCTTTCAGGGGCTTGTGCTCGGCAACGTCGACGATGTCCCGGAGTTTCGCTGCCGCTTCACTCCGGGCTTTATTCCGTCGCACCTCCGGTGCTTAGCACTGAAAACTACACAATGTGACCTTGTGCTCAGCACTACGACACGCCGGTGAGCCGGGCGTGCTCCTCCATCAGATAACGATCAGTCATCCCGGCAATGTAATCACACACCGTGCGATGCAGCCCCTCCGCTTCGATGCGCTGCGCCGCCGCGTCGCCTAATAACTCCGGCGACCGCACATACGCCTCGAAGACGGCGCGCAACATCTCACACGCCTGCCGGTTCACCTCCGCCACCCGCGGATGGTAATAGACATTCTTATAGAGAAAGCGCCGGAGCTCGCCATTCGCGGTGAGCAGCTCCTCGCTGTAGCGCAGCAACGGCCGCTCCTGCCGCCGCACCTCATCCGCCGAGTGCACACCCGCCTGCTCGAGCGCCGCTGCGCTGGAGGTGATCACATCCCGCACCTGCACATCGATGATGTCGCGAATGATGAGCTTGTGCAGCTCCGGCTCGCGCGCTGCCGGATAACGAGTGCTGACGGAAGCGTGGCTCTGCCGCCAGACCGTATTCTCCTCCAGCTGGTCGGAGCTCAAAATTTGGAAATCGACCGCGTCATCGAGGTCGTGGCTGTAGTAGGTAATCTCGTCCGCGAGGTTCGCGATTTGCGCCTCCAGGGTTGTGCAAGCTTCCAACTTGCTCGCTCCAGACTGCCAGCTGGAAGCTTGCGCTACCTTATGCTTCTGCAATCCCTCGCGCACCTCGGACGTCAGATTCAAGCCGGGAAAATCCGGATACGGCGCCTCGAGCAGATCGACCACGCGGAGACTCTGCTCGTTATGCTCAAACCCGCCGTAACCCTGCATGCACTGCGCGAGCATTTCTTCGCCGGAATGGCCAAACGGCGAATGGCCGAGGTCGTGCGCCAGCGCGATCGCTTCCGCGAGGTCTTCATTGAGCGACAAAGCCCGCGCGATCGTGCGGCTGATGGACGCCACCTCGATCGAATGGGTGAGCCGCGTCCGAAGATGATCGCCGGTGCCGTTCAGGAACACCTGCGTCTTGTATTCAAGCCGGCGAAAAGCGCGCGAGTGGATGATCCGCGCCCGATCGCGCTGAAACTCCGTGCGGTAGGCATGTCGCGGTTCGGGAAATTTCCGGCCGCGCGAGTCGCCGGATTTCTGCGCAAACGGCGCGAGCACCAGCTGCTCGTCCGCCTCCATTTGCTCGCGCGTTTTCCAGCTCATGGAGATTTTTCGCCCGACGGCGGTTCGGCCGCGGCCGCCCGCAGCAGCTCTTCGCGCAACCTTCGTTGCGCGGCCCGCGCGCGCTTTCGTGCCATCAGGGCGTCGAACAGCGCGAGCAGCATGGCGGTGATCGTAAGCCAGGCGCAGCCGAGCCAGAAAAGGATAAAGCGAAGCGTGTGCGCCCGTGGATCGAGAAAACCCTGGAGCACACTGGAGCCGGCGATCACCATCAGCACGGCGAGAAACAAAAGCGCGAACATCGCTTTTTTCCGCGCCTGCGGATCGCGAATGATGCCGCGTGCCGCATGGGTCGAAAACGACGCCGGTTTGAAACTCTTTTCCGGCCGAGTTTCCATGGCCTGCGTCGCTAAATGAGCAGCAGCGTCGGATTCTCGAGCAGCCGCCGCAGTTCCTTCAGGTAATCTGCGCCGAGCGCGCCATCGATGACGCGGTGATCGCAGCTCATCGTGATGGACATGCGATGGCCGACGCTGAGCTGGTCGCAATCGTCCACGATGGCCTTTTTCGTGACCGCGCCGATCGCGAGGATGAAACCCTGCGGCGGATTGATGATCGCGGAAAACGAGTCAATGCCGTAGCCGCCAAGATTCGAGACGGTGAAGGTGCCGCCCTGGAATTCCTCCGGCTTCATGCGCTTGTGGCGCGCGCGGTGGGCGAGATCCTTGACGGCTTCGCTGATCTCGCGGAGCCCCTTGTTCTGCGCGGCACGGACGACGGGAGTGATGAGTCCGTCATCGATCGCAACCGCGATTGCGAGATCGACGTCGCTGTATTGCACGATCGCGTCCTCATCGAACGAGGCGTTCACCTTCGGCACCTGAACGGCCGCATCGACCGAGGCCTTCAGGATGAAATCGTTCACTGTGATCTTCGCGGTGTCGCTCTCCGGCCCCGCCGCCTTCAGCTCGGCGCGTGCCGTCATGAGCGGTCCCGCGTCAATTTCGATGGTGAGGTAGAAATGTGGCACCGGGCCTTTGCTCGCGACCAAACGCTCCGCAATGACCTTGCGCATGCCGGAGAGATTGATCCGCGCGCCTTCCGCTGGTTTCGGGGCAGCTGGCGCTTTCCCTTTCTGCGGAGCTGCACCTGCGGGGGCGGGGGCGAATTTCAGGGCGGCGCGGACGTCGCTTTCCGTCACCCGGCCTTCCGGTCCGGTGCCTTTGATTTGCGAAATATCGAGCCCCTGCTCAGCCGCCACGCGGCGCGCGAGCGGCGAAGCTTTCACGCGCGCTTCATCAGAGCTGCGCGTCGGCTTCTGAGCGCCCGCTGCAGCGGCCTTTTCGGCGCCGGCTTGTGGAGCATCAAGGCGCGTCTCCGCTTCCTTCTCAGGGGGTGCTGTCTCGGGCGCTTTCTCTTCCGCGGGTGCAGGCTGTTCTGTCTCTGCCTGCTGGGCGTCGGGTTTTGCCTCCGGTTGTTTCTCCGCCTGAGGTTCCGCCGGCTTCTGCTCTGCTTCCGCCGCGGGAGGTGCTTCGTCTTTGCCGCCGATGAAGGCGATCCGCTGCCCGACTTCTACTTTGCCGCCTTCTTCGACGTAGATCTCACTGAGGACACCATCCTCCGGCGACTCCCACTCCATCGGCGCCTTGTCGGTCTCGATCTCCGCGATCACGTCGCCGGTGGAAACCTGCTCTCCCTTTTTCTTGAGCCACGTGACGAGGGTGCCCTCCGTCATCGTGTCGCTCAGCTTCGGCATCTGGATCTCAGGCATGGCGGTGGGAGGAGTTAAATAGTTGAAAGAGTTACATCGTTAAAATCGGCGCCGCTGGGGAAATGTGGCTGTTTAACCATTTAACGACCATTTAGCCACGGCCACAAATTCGCTCACGCGCCGCACACCCTCTTCACCGCCGCCACGATCTTGGCCGCGCTCGGGAGCACCGCCTGCTCGAGTCGCTCGTTGTACGGCATGGGCACATCTTCCTGCGCGACACGCTCGATGGGCGCGTCGAGCTCGTCGAAGATCTCCTTTTGGATTCGGAAGCAGATCTCCGATCCAATTCCACAGTAGGGCCGGTCCTGCTCGGCGATCACAACGCGGTGCGTTTTGCTAACGGAAGTGAGAATCGCCTGCAAGTCGAGCGGCTTGATTGAGCGGAGGTCCAGCACCTCGGCGCTGATCTCCTCCTCCTCGAGGGCTGCGGCGGCGGCGAGTGCCATCGGCACCGTCTGCGCATAGCAAATGATCGTGACGTCGGTGCCCTCCCGCTTCAGCTCCGCCTCTCCGAGCGGGATGAGCAGCTCAACCCCTTCCGGTTCGACGAGCCCTTTCGAGCTGTAGAGCAGCTCCGCCTCGAGGACGAGGACGGGGTTGTTGTCGCGGATCGCGGTTTTGAGCAGGCCCTTGGCATCGCGTGGCGTGGCGGGGGTGCAAATCTTCAGGCCCGGCACGTTGGCGTAGAGGCACTCCGTCGCATGCATGTGGGTGGCGCCGAGCTGGTGCGCAGGGCCATTCGGGCCGCGGAAGGTGATTGGCACGTTAAATTGCCCGCCGCTCATCGTGAGCATGTTTGGGGCGTTGTTCACCACCTGGTCGAAGGCCACCAGCGAGAAGCTAAACGTCATAAACTCGATCACCGGCCGGAGACCTGTCATCGCGGCGCCGATGCCGAGTCCCGCGAAGCCGTTCTCGCTGATGGGCGTGTCGATGATCCGTGT
>JACCZQ010000555.1 GCA_013695905.1 Chthoniobacterales bacterium | reverse complement strand
GCCGGATGCCACGCATCCTTATGGGCATGGGAAAGCGGAGCCGATTGCGGCCGCCGTGGTGGCGGTGGGCGTCATCGCTGCGGCGGCGGGTTTGGCAATCGAAAGCGTGCGCGAGATTCTCACCCCGCGTCACGGGCCGGAGCCGTGGACGCTGCTCGTGCTGATCGTGATCGTGGTCGTGAAGGAGCTACTCTATCGCTCCGTCATCCGCATCGGACACAGTGTCCAGAGCACCGCCGTGAAAACGGATGCGTGGCATCATCGCTCCGACGCCTTTACCTCGATCGCCGCTTTCATCGGCATCTCGATTGCATTGATCGGCGGCGCAGGCTGGGAGCCGGCGGACAACTGGGCGGCGCTCTGCGCGTGCGCCTTGATCGCGTTCAATGGGTTCCGGCTGCTCCTGCCGGCGCTGCACGAGATGATGGATACGGCCCCGCGTGGTGAGATGGCGGAGACAATCCGGCAGGCGGCCACAGCGGTGCCGGGGGTGCAGCTCGTCGAGAAATGCCTGCTGCGGAAGATGGGACTCTATTACTATGTCGATCTGCATGTGGCGGTGGATGGTGCGATGTCTGTGCGCGACGGGCATGAGATTGCGCACGAAGTGAAGAACGCCATCAAGGCGACCGACGCCCGCATCACCGATGTGCTGGTGCACATCGAGCCGGCGTAGGAAGAGGCGACAGTCCTGTCGCCGGGAGTGTGCTAGACAGGCGACAGGAGTGTCACCGCTCCGCGCGTGATCACCCGCTGCAGCGCGCCGGTTAAGGAACGACGGGCCAGCGCCACCTGCCTGGCGAATTTCATCAGGCGCGGAACGGCCGCGGGATTTTGTGCAAGGTAGAGCAGGAAACGCGAGACGACGGTTCGCTGGCGCGCGAGGTCGAACAAGACGCTCGGCGGAGCAGGGAAGGGCGCCGCCACGGTGTCGCTGATCGCGCGCAGCGAAAGCATCGGGAGCCGGATCGATGCGGCGATCTCCGCAACGAACTCCGTCTCCATATCGACGGCGGCAGCTCCGTGGCGCTGTGCGAATTGCGCGCGTTCTGCCGCTGAATCGATGATGCCGGGTGCAGTGGCGAGTCTGCCGACGGTGCTGTCGTGTTCCGCCAGCGCCGCCAGCGCAGCAACGACCACGGTGGGATCCGAAAAATTCTCGGCGATGAATAAATCCCCCACGGCGAGAGTGTCATCGACGGCGCCGGCAAAGCCGCTGCTAATCAGCAGCTCCGCTTTGTGATGCTGCACAAATCTGGCGACGCGAGATTGCGTCTTCTCCCGCCCGACGCCGGTATGCAGCACCGACACGCGGCAGCCGTGCAATGTGCCGGTGATGACCTGGTCGTGGCCGCGGGTTCTGCTCTGCAGGAGCCGGAGGAAATCGGAACTTTCGGCCGGGAGCGCGAACGTGACGGCGATCATGGCGTCGCCATCTCGGCGATGCGGACGTGCACCATGGCACTCTCGCCCGAGGGTTCGCCTTGGGTCGCGGGCACCGGCATGGTGGATCCCACGACGCGTTGCCGGAACTCGGCGGTGCGCTCTTTCGGAATGCTGGCCATGACGGTGAGGCCGGTGTCGTCCGGCGCCTGAATGCCGGAGCCGCCGACCTCTTCGGCGGCAGCCACCACGGCGGTGGCGAGGGCGTCCCACTGTGCGCGTGGCGCAGTGACGTTGATCTCGTCATCAGTCAAAGAAGGGGCGGGGAGCGCGTTGCGGCCCGCGGCGCCTAACGAGTCCTCGAGCTGCTTGCGGACGGCGCTGTGCTGCTGCTCGATGGTGGCGGCGGGAGGCTTTTTGCTCCGACCATAGATGACGGCCATGCCGATGGCGACGTTCAAAACGACGAGCACGATGGCGGCGGTGGCGATGCGGCGGCCGATGACGCCGGCGCGCTCGACGGTGGCCGGATCATCCGGCGGGACGACGACTTCGCGGCGGCCGGTGCTGCTCATGCCGCGGTGGATTTCGCGCGCCATGGCGAGCTGACGCTGCAGCTGTGGGTCGGTGGCGAGCTTCTGCTCCACGTCGTCGCGCGCGGCGGGCGAGAGTTTGCCGTCGAGGTAATCGAAGAGCTTGTCGGGATTCATCGCGCCGGAGGGAACAGTGAGGCTTCACTGCAGGGGGCGCAATCGGAAGTGAGCGAGTGTGTAGCGCAAGTTTTCAACTTGCACAGCCTGCGAGGCGGCAAGTTAAAAACTTGCGCTACGGTTCGACCCGTCGCTGCGATAGCGCTACCAGATTTCGTAGCCGATCGGTTTGAAGCTGCCGTTGTTCGATAATTCGGCGGAGCAGGCGGTGAGGCCGACGATCAGGTCCATCTCCGCTCGGAGCGTGATGGATTCACCGGCTTTCGAGCGCGGCGGCAGGATCTTGAGCGTGCCGTCGGGGCCGACCTCTACGTTCATGAAAATATTAAACGTGGTGGGGATCGCGTCCGGCGGGATGTCGAACTCGGCGAGATTCCGCCACAGATTTTCGAAGCAACTCGGATGCGGCTCGTGATTGTCGTAGATGATCTGGAATGTCTCGGGACTGCAGGGGGTGAGGAGGAAATCGTGCCGCCCCACCTCGTCGTCGAGGATGGTGAACATCGGCTGGCTGCGGTTTGAGTAGAGGACGTGCGGCTTGGTGAGGTAAATGGTGTTCGCGTAGTCGATGCTGCGGCCGGAGGAGAGCCACTCGGTCGTGTCGCCGCGGGCAAAGGCGGTGAGATCGGCGA
>JACCZQ010000547.1 GCA_013695905.1 Chthoniobacterales bacterium | reverse complement strand
GTATCCCCACTCCACAAACGGCAGCCAATCCATCCCCATCGTGCGCATCCATTCCGGCACCGCCGCCCAGCGGAAGTATTGATTGAAGAACGGCCGGTCCCCGCGCGGAGCATCGATCGCAAAAGGTGAGCGCGCACTGAACTCCTCCGGCTCCGGTCCGAGCAACGCCGCAAACGCCTCGTGATACGGCTCCTCCGGGATCACGTTCACCGCGTTCGTCTCCGCCGGATCAATCCCGTCGTACCACACCAAATCAAACGAGTTCTCTTCCGTAAACGCCCGCAGCGCCTCCACCGCCGGCGCATCGAACGGCTCCCGTCCCACGAAAATCGTCACCGTTGACCAGCTCCGCAGCGCCAGCAGATGCCGCGACGGCTCCGCCACTCCATTCCGCCGCAGCGTCTCAATCCAGAGCGCAATCAGCCGCACTCCACTGCGGGCGGGATTTTCCACCCACGTGCTCGTCACCGCATGTCCGCCGCCACTCAGTCGATGGAATATCCGGGAGAACCCCTCCACCGTCAGCAGGAACGAAGGATCGAGCGAAGCAGCACCTGCCGTCGAAGTGCCGTGCGTCCCCAGCAGCGACAACCCGATCACATCCACCGGCTGCGTCTCCCGCGCGAGCAGCTGGCGAGCATCCGCCCGGATCAACGACTCGCGCAGCTCACCCGCGAAGAGACTCCGCACCGTCTCCACCCGCGTCGCCGAGTCATCAACCACCCGGATCTGCTCCACCCCCGCCAGGTGCGCCCGCAGCAGCTCCGCCGTTCCACCGTAGAGATGCAGCAGCGACCGCGGCTTCGTTAGCACGAACGAAAACGCCTCCGGAGTCATCCGCAGAAAATCCGGAGCAGCGAGCGCGTCTGCCGGCTGCACCACCAGCGTCATCGCCCCCGCGTCCGTAAACACCAGCTGCGAAGGCGGTAGAGTACCGGTAAAATTCAGCGACAATCCCGGCAGGTAGCGAGTGTGCGGCGACTCCACGATCTGCACCACCCCATCCCAGCCATACCGCTCCTCCAGCACGCGCGCTTCCGGCAGCAGCAACGTCCGCGGCAGCTCCTTGTATTCAGAATAGCGGAACGGCGTCAGCCACACGAGGATCGCCACGAGCAGCGATGCCCCCGCCCACGCACCTCTCGTTAGGCTGCGTCCGCTGCAGAACACCGCCACCGCCCCTGCCAGCAATGCCACACCCGCCAGCAGCCGCATCGGGTGCAGGTAATTCATCGCCAGGAGCAGCGGCAGCGCCGGCAACCCCGACCCCAGCATATTCCAAAAATAGAGCCGCCCCATCGGCAGCACCCGCGCCAAAAACGGCGTCCCGATCGCCACCCCCACCAGAAAAAAAGAACCGAAGAACAGCAGCGACCGGCCGCTCAGAAAAGCATACTCCCGCACCGACCAGGTGAGCAGAAACGGCGTAAACGGCAGCGCCTGCGACGCCAGAAACGCCAGCGGCGCCACCACCCCGAACAGCCCCGCCGCCACCGCAAAGTAAAATTCTGGCCGCTCCCGGATCCGCTCCCGCCGGAAGTGCAGGAACAACCCCGAGCTAGCGATCCCCAGCATCGCCGTCGAAATCACAAACCCCGCGAAGTGCCCCCAGTAGGCCAGCGCCAGCAGCCGCATCAGGAGCAGCTCGTACGCAAGCAGCGCGCAGCTGATGAGAAGCAGTCCGGCGGCCCAATGGCGGGCGCTCATTGGCCGCGTGAGAGGTGAGAGGTGAGACGTGAAAGGAGAAAGCACCGCACGCCCATCATCTTCTCACCTCTCACTTCTCACCTTTCACATCTCACCGCCTGGGCCCGCCCGTCAGCGGCACAAACCGCACCGGATGCACACTACGCGACCGCGTCTTCCCCGACGCATCCTTCGTCACCACCACCAGCCGCTGCGTCGCATGCACCGGCCCGATCGGAATCACCATGCGCCCGCCGGGTTTAAGCTGCGCGAGGAGCGGTGGCGGGATGTGATCGGCCGCCGCCGTCACAATGATCCCATCAAATGGCGCCGCCTTTTCCATTCCAAAGTAACCGTCGCCCTGCACCACGCGCTGCGGCCCGAGACCAAATTTCTGCAGCCGCGGCAACACCTGCCGGTGCAGCGGCTCCACGATCTCGATCGTGTAAACATCCGGCGTAAACTTCGTCAGAATCGCCGCCTGATACCCGCTGCCGGTGCCGATCTCCAGAATCTTCTCACCCGGCTTCGGATCGAGCAGCTCCGTCATCGTCGCCACGATGAACGGCTGACTGATTGTCTGCCCGTAACCGATCGGCAGCGGGCGATCCGCATACGCCTCGCGCTGCATATTCTGCGGCACAAACCAATGCCGCGGCACCGCCCGCATCGCCTCGAGCACCCGCTGATTCCGGATGCCGAGATGCTCCTGCACCGCCCGGCTGCTCACCATCGGAGCGCCACCACCAGAGGCATCGCCGGAGAGACTCGGCGGCGGCGCCGAAGAACCCCGCGGCGGAGCGCCACCTCCGCGCGAGGCGAGTTCGTTCACCAGGCGCGCGCGTTCGGCGGCGCGACCATCATCCTGCGCACGTGCTGGCGAGCCGACGCTGCACACCGCCACCAGGGAGAGCAGCGACAAGAGGATACGTGTTCGCGTCTTCATACTATATAGAGGAAACGCAAAAACCCTGCCCCGCGGCTCCCGCGAACTGCAGAGGCGTGCGCGCTTCGAAGCGGACTGTTTTCTCGAGGGGAGGGATCCCCACACCGCCCCTACAGCACCAATTCCGTCCGGCTCTGTTCGGGCGGCAGTAGTAGGCGCATCGGGATCATCGATGATTCGTAAAACCCGTAGCGTTTGAAGAGCGCCTGCGACTTCAGCTCCGGCCGGTCCGTCAGGAGCGTGATGCGCAGGAAATTCTTCTGCTTCGCAAACTCGATCGCATACTCCAGCAGGCGCGACCCATAGCCTTTGCCCTGGAAGGATTTGTGCACCACCAGATCCTCCAGCACCATCACGAAGCCGCCTTCCGCCGTGCTGATCGTGAAGAGCAGGTTAATCATGCCGACGATTGTGCGGTCGCACCGCAGCACGAACACCCGCCCTCGATTCGGCTGTTCAAAAATGAGCCGCAACCCGCGGAGCTGCTTCCCCTTATCGGGACAGAAGTCGCTCTCGTCGCTGAAGAGCTCGCCGAGCAACCCCGAGAGTTCATCCAGATCCTCGAACGTGGCGGGCTCCACTACAACTTCGGTGTCAACGGTCATGCGGTGTCCGGTTATTCCATAAAGTGCGGAATGTGGCAATCCGCATCTACAGCGCGGCAGGAATTGACAAGCGGCAGCGGACCCCTAATGTAGCCGCTCTTCCACCCCGGAGCGGGTGGGGCATTGTTTATGAAACGCACTTACCAGCCATCCAAGCGCACCCGCAAACGTCAGCACGGTTTCCGCGCGCGCATGAGCACCAAAGCGGGGCGCGCCTGTCTCGCTCGCCGGCGTCAGCGCGGTCGTAAACGCCTCCTGCCGAAGGGCGCCGAGATGGACTACGCGCGCCACACTCAGCAATAATTCGCGCAGCGAATCCTCCTGCTCCTGATCCTGATCTCCATCCTGCTCCTGCAGGAAAGACGGGGATTAGGATCAAGAGCAGGAGGAAATCACCTGCTAAGTTCCCTTAGCGGCCCGGCGTAACCCGTCAGCTCCAGATACCCGCGCCCGGAAATCTCACGCCCACCGCGCGTGCCGGTGATATCCACCGCCCCCTCCCAATAAGAGAGCGGCTGGAGCGCCAGCTCCTGCTCCGGAATCACCGCCCGGACCGTGAGCTGCAGCTGCTGGCCCGGCACCTCGATCCGCCACGCAATCGGATACCGCGCGGGAGTCTTCCCGCTCTTCCACCAATCGATCGGCGTCATCGTGTAGCTGCCACCCGGCAGGTGCGTCCCCCCGCCATCCGCAGCCACAAACGTCCCGCTTGAGCTCGGATCGGGCCCGCCATTCTCCAGCCGGATCTGGTAGAGCATCAGCTCCGTCCCATCATTGAGCTGTGCTGACAGCCAATCCCAGCCGATCTGCCCAGGCGCCAACTGATTCGTCGCCCACTCATGATCGAACCAGCTCTCCCCCTGCACCTGGAAGGTTGTTTTCCCCACCCGCACCTCCCCGGTCGTGGCGAGCCGCGTCAGCGAATAATAATTGGACGCATGGTCATCCCCCGCCGCTTTACGGCTGAAGCCATTCTCCCCGTGCAACACCGGCGGCTTCGAGCTGACCAACCGCAGCTTCAGCGCCGTCTCACCCATCGCCGCCTCGATCTCAAACGCCCCATCGTCCCCAGGCC
>JACCZQ010000479.1 GCA_013695905.1 Chthoniobacterales bacterium | reverse complement strand
GTCGGCGTTGCGAGTGGAACTCCCCGAACCCTGGTACTACGTCACTATGCGGGGCAACGCGCCACCAACGGTAAAAAGCTGCGAAAATTGCAGTGAGCATTTCACATGTTGAATGCAAAGATGTGACCCCGAGCGTGATCCCTCCAGGGTGGTGATCCCGGCGGCGCGCAACTCGGCCGGGAGCCGGCCCTGCCAGGTACCAAAGAAGCGTTCCATCCGCCCGCGCCCCTGCGGGCAGTAGCTGGGGATATGTTCGATTCCGAGCTGATCGAGCGCCCGCCCGATCTGCGTGCGCACACTCTTGTCCACCGCTCCGCCCGCTTTCGGAGTGTGAAAAAAGTGGCTCCCTCGGTCGGTATAGAGCGCGCAGAAGAGTCCGTGGCTTTTCAGCACTGCGTGCAGGCCCGCCAACACGCTCAAGGTTCCTTCTTCCTCCACCAGATAGGCCGCCAGCACCCGGCTGGTCGCGTCGTCCAGGAATGCGATGAGATCGTGCCGCGCCCCGCCCGGTAGCCACGCGTGCTCGCTCCCGTCGCAATGCACCAGCATCCCTTCCATCGCCCGCCGCTCCCGGCGCTGCCGGTGCGGGCCGCGTTTCTTGCGCCGCGCCACCAGCCCCGCGCTCTGGAGCGCGTTCTTGATCCAGGTGTAGGAAAGCTCGATCCCGTGCTCCTTGGCCAGCCGCTCGTGGAAATGGCGCACGTTGAAGTCACCGTAGCGTTCCCGGTAGAGGCTCAGCACCCTCTCCACCGTCGCCAACGGCACCGCCCGCTCCCCCGGCCGCCGCGCCCGCCGGTCGATCAGCCCGTCGTAGCCGTGCTGCTCATAGCGCCAGCGCCAGCGCCGCATCGTCCGCGGGCTCACTCCGATGATGTCGGCGGCTTCCAACCAACTGATCTGTCTGCTGATCGCTCGCAATATCACTTCTTGTATTTTCATGGCCCGCTCGATCGCCAGACCCGGATAAATGCCTTTCTTCATCGGCACCTTCTCCCAGCCCGCCTCCAAGCGGTCACTTCATTTGCTAATCACACCGGTCACTTCGTTTGCTTACGACAATCCAGCATTTTGCTCTTGGCGGTCGCGCGCGTCGTGATATCTTGGCGCCGTGAGCGGTGCGGCCTTGGTTCGAGTACCGGATTCGAGGTCTTTGTTCCGGGGCGTCAGAACGGCTACGGCCATAAATCCTGTTTTCAGGAGCGCCAACCTCTTTAGGCGCACCGTCTCACACCCTTTTGGTTTACCGTATTGCGGCGCACCACACCATTTGGGAGCCTTTTCGTGCGATTTACGCTTCCGGTGGCGGCCATCGTGAACGTATGCCCACGAATTGGCGAAGAAGCGGAAGGGCGAGGCCGATCTGGTAAAACAGGAGCGTCGCGGGCCGCGCAATGCGCGCGGCACTCTAACCAGATTGCAGACCCGCTTCAGGTTGCAGGCCTGCTCAGCGGCCGCTGAAGAAAACGGCGAGACCGGCAGCAATTTCGGCAGCCGACAGACCGGATGAACACCAAGGCGTGTTCTCTTTTCGCTGTCCGCGCCTCCAGCGGCTGGTAGGGTTCCCCCGTGGATTTACTCGCGCCGCTGAAAAAACATTTCGGCTACTCGGAGTTCCGCCCGCTCCAGGAGCAGATCGTCCGCGATGCACTGGCCGGGCGCGATGTGTTTACGTTGATGCCGACAGGCGGCGGGAAGTCCCTCTGCTTCCAACTCCCGGCGCTGCTGCGCGACGGATTAACCATCGTGGTGTCGCCTCTGATTTCCCTCATGAAAGACCAGGTCGATGCGCTCCAGGCGAGTGGCGTAGCAGCGACGTACCTGAACTCCACCCTCGATGCGAACGAAGCGCGCGCCCGCTGGCGCGGCCTGCACAACGGCGAGTTCCGGCTGCTTTACGTCGCTCCAGAGCGGCTCATGCTGGAGAGCTTTCTCGAGAAAATGGCCAACTGGCCCATCGCGCAGATCGCCATCGACGAGGCCCATTGCATCAGCGAATGGGGCCACGATTTTCGCCCGGAATATCGAGAGCTGAAGAAGCTGCGGACGCACCTGCCTGATGTGCCGACGATGGCCCTCACCGCCACCGCGACGGAGCGGGTCCGCGCCGACATTCTGAAGCAGCTCCAGCTGCGGGATCCACAGATCTACGTCGCGAGCTTTGATCGGCCGAACCTCACTTATCGGGTGCTGCCAAAATCATCGCCCTACGACCAGCTCTTCGAATTCCTGCAAAGCCGCCCGCACGAGAGCGGCATTGTCTATTGCGCGAGTCGCAAAACGGCCGATTCGCTCGCCACAAAGCTGAACGCGGACGCGATTGCGGCGAAGCCGTATCACGCCGGGCTCGAAGGCCATGAGCGCGGGCGGCACCAGGAGATGTTCCTGCGCGATGATGTGCGGGTGGTGACGGCGACGATCGCGTTCGGGATGGGGATCAACAAACCGAACGTGCGCTTCGTAGTGCACTACGATCTGCCGAAGAACATCGAGAGCTATTACCAGGAAACGGGCCGCGCCGGGCGTGACGGATTGCCGAGCGAATGCGTGCTGCTCTTCAGCGCCGCGGATGTGGTGAAGCAAACGCGGTTCATTGACGAGAAGAGCGAACCGGAGGCGAGGATCGCGCGCGAGCAGCTGCGGCAGATGGTGCACTTCGCGGAGGCGCGGGAATGCCGGCGCACCACGCTGCTGCGCTACTTCGGCGAGGAGCGGCCGGACGAGCCCTGCGGCGGCTGCGATAATTGCCTGACGCCGCGGGAGACATTCGATGGCACGATCCCGGCGCAGAAATTTCTCTCCTGCATCGCGCGGGTGCAGCAGAAGAGCGGCTTCGGGTTTGGCCTCAATCACATCGTCGAGGTGCTGACCGGCGCTAAAACGGAGGCGGTGCGGCAGCGCGGGCACGATCAGCTCTCGACCTACGGCATCGGGAGCGAGATGAAACGCGAAGCCTGGCAGGCCGTCGGGCGCGAGCTGTTGCGGCTGGGGCTGGTGGAGACGGCGCCGGGGAAATTCGCCACCCTCAGTTTGAGTGAGAAAGGCCTCGCCGCGTTGCGGGGGCGGACGCCAATCACCTTGACGAAGCAGCCCGAGATGGCGGCGACGAAAACAAAGGGACGCGCCGGCGAGATCGAGGCGGACGAGAAGCTGTTCGACGAATTGCGCGCGTTGCGACGCACGTTCGCCGATGAGCGGAACGTCCCGGCCTACGTCATTTTCTCCGATGTGGCGCTGCGCGAGATGGCGCGGAGCTACCCGACCACGCCCGCGGAATTCCGCCGCATCCCCGGAGTCGGTGAGCAGAAGCTGAAGGATTTCGCGGAGCCGTTCCTCACCGCGATTCGTGAATACCTTGCATCAAACGAGCGGCAGACGTTCAGTGCTGCACCACCGCCTCCTGCGCCACGCCTGTCGAAACTGAACGCGAGCGAAACAGAAACGCTGCAGCGTTTTCAGCGCGGCGAAACGATCGACCAGATCTCGCGCGCCCGGGGATTCGTGCGCGGCACCATCTGCACACATCTCGCCGCTGCGATCGACGCCGGTGCAGCTCTCACGCTCGACCAATTTTTCACAGACGAGCAACAGGCGGAGATCGCCGTCGCCTACGCGCGGACCGGCGGCGCAAACCTGACAGGCCTGCGCGACTCGTTAGGCGGCAAGTATTCCATGGAAGAGCTGCGCATCTTTCGCGCCTTCGCGCAGCGAACATTGTAGCCGGGGACGCTGTCCCCGGCTGGTCTGGCGCGTGGACACGTCCGGGAGCAGCCGGGGACTCCGATAAATCGCGAGCAGGCAGCGTCCCCGGCTACAAACGGAAACAGCAGGAGCAACACGCG
>JACCZQ010000448.1 GCA_013695905.1 Chthoniobacterales bacterium | reverse complement strand
GCTTGCGCTACCTTCGCCGCATGTTGATCGAAACTCACGCGCACCTCGATTATCCGGATTTTGCGAACGATTTCGACGAGGTGCTGCAACGCGCCACCGACGCCGGTGTGACGCGGATCATTACCATCGGCACATCGCTCGCGAGCAGCCGCCGCGCCATCGAGCTGGCGGAGGAGCATGCGAACGTTTTCGCGGTGATCGGGGTGCATCCGACTTCCGATGAGACGGCGGAGGATGTGCTCACGCCGCTGCGGGAACTGGCGCAAAGTCCGCGCGTGGTCGCGATTGGTGAAACGGGTCTGGATTACCACCGGCTGCCGAGCATGGACGCGGCGAAGGAGAAGCATGTGCAGGTGTTTGGTCGCACGCTGCAAGGCGAGACGGAGGAGGAGATCGAAGCGGGCCTGGAGGATGGCGCGCTGAAGGCGAAGCAGGCAATGTGGTTCGAGCAGCAGCTGGATCTCGCGGCGGAGTTGGGGCTGAATGTGGTGATTCACCAGCGGGATGCATGGGCGGATACAGTGCAGATGCTGCAGCCATACACGGGAAAATTACGCGGTGTGTTCCATTGCTTTGGCGGTTCGATGGAGCAGGCGCAGGAGGTGATCGCGATGGGGCACCTGGTGTCATTCACTGGGATTGTGACTTTTAAGAATGGGAATGCAGTGCGCGAGGTGGCCGCGGTCCTGCCGCTCGATCAGATGATGGTGGAAACCGATTGCCCGTATCTGGCGCCGGAGCCGTTTCGCGGAAAGCGCTGCGAACCCGCGCATACTCGGCTCGTGGCGGAGGCGGTCGCGGCCGCGCGCGGGATGTCGCTGGAGGATTTTGCCCGCGCCACCACCGCAACTGCGGAGAGTTTTTTCAGTTTCAATCGTGAATGAAAATCTCTCCCGTTCGTCTCCTTCGTGCCGGCGCTGCTTGGGCGCTCGTCTGTCTGCTCGCCTCGTGCGCGACGCGTGACACTCGTCATCACATGGTGGTCAGCGTGTCGGAGCAACGGCTCGCCCTCGTCGACAAGGAACGCGGGGCGGTGCTCGCCACGTATCCAATTTCGACTTCGAAATTCGCGCTGAGCGATGCGCCCGGCAGCCGCGGGACGCCGCTCGGTGAACTCGAGGTCGCCCAGAAGATCGGCACCGGCGCGCCGGCCGGTGCGGTGTTCAAGAGCCGGCGGCGGACGGGTGAGATCCTGCCGCCAAATGCGCCGGGGCGGGATCCCATCGTTTCGCGCATCTTGTGGCTGCGCGGGCTGGAAGCACAGAATCGCAACGCTTACGGCCGCTATATCTACATCCATGGCACCGCGGAGGAGGTGAGGATTGGGGAGCCGGCGAGTTACGGCTGCGTCCGGATGCGATCGAGGGATGTGATCCAGCTCTACAACGTGGTGGGGCCGGGTGCGCGCGTCAGCATTGTCGAGGCGCCGTTGGCAGCCGTGGTGCCGGCGCTCACCGCACCCGCTCGTGCGCTGGCGCAGGTGGAAGCCGGTCCCGCCGAGTCGAGCACGGCGGTGGCCGGGCCTTAGCGGCAACGCCTTGTGTCCCGCCGCCGGCAGGGGACGGCGACAGGACTTACGGCAGCTTGCCGAGATGCTCCTGGTTTGTGCGTTTCGAGAGCGTTTGCATGTCGGCATCGACCATGATGCGGACGAGTTCGTTGAAACGGACCTTCGGTTCCCAATCGAGGATGCGTTTCGCCTTGGCCGGATCACCGATGAGCAGCTCGACTTCGGCGGGCCGCTCGTAGCGGTCGTCGTATTTGACGAATTCTTTCCAGTCGAGATCGACGTGCGCGAAGGCGGCTTCGGCGAACTCGCGGACGGTGTGTGTCTCGTTCGTGGCGAGCACGAAGTCATCGCCCTCGTCGTGCTGGAGGATGCGCCACATGCCTTCGACGTACTCGGGGGCGTAGCCCCAGTCGCGCCGGGCCTCGAGATTGCCGAGGAAGAGTTCTTTCTGCAGGCCGTGCTTGATCGCGGCGACGGCGCGGGTGATTTTCCGCGTCACGAACGTCTCGCCGCGACGGGGGCTCTCGTGATTGAAGAGAATGCCATTCGACGCGCAGAGGCCGTAGCTTTCGCGGTAATTTACCGTGGCCCAGTAGGCGAACACTTTCGCGACGCCATAGGGACTGCGCGGCCAGAAGCGGGTGGTCTCCGTCTGCGGGACGTCCTGCACTTTGCCGAACATCTCGCTGGAAGAGGCCTGATAGAATTTCGGTTTGATCCCGGTTTCGCGCATCGCTTCCAGGATGCGGATGGTGCCGACGCCGGTGACGTCTGAGGTGTACTCCGGGATGTCGAAGCTGACGCGCACATGGCTCTGCGCGGCGAGGTGGTAAATCTCGTCCGGCTTCAGGTTGTAGAGCAGCTTGACCAAATTTACAGAGTCGCTCAGGTCGCCGTAGTGAAGGAAAAGGCGGACGCCGTTCACGTGCGGGTCGGCGTAAAGATGATCGATCCGGGCGGTGTTGAAGGTGCTCGCCCGGCGGATGATGCCGTGGACTTCGTAGCCTTTTTCGAGGAGGAGATCGGCGAGATAGCTGCCGTCCTGGCCGGTGATGCCGGTGATGAGCGCTCTTTTCATGCGAGGTGTCGGCTCTAGCCTAACGGCAGCTTCAGGGCAACTTTTTATACTGCGGCTTTTATACTGCGGCTGCGGAAGCAAGCGCGGCGCGCTGGGCGTCGATCAGTTGTGCGATGCCTCTGCGGCCAAGGTCGAGCATCTGCGTGAGCTCGGCGCCTGAGAAGGTGGCTTCCTCTCCGGCGCCTTGGAGTTCGACGAACTCGCCTTCTGCAGTGGCGACGAGATTAAAATCAACGGTGACGGCTTTGTCTTCCTCGTAGTCGAGGTCGAGAATCGGGGTGCCGTTCAGCACGCCTGCGCTGACCGCCGCCACCAGCTTCCGGATGGGCCATGCCGGCATCTTTGCTTGCTGCGCCAGCGCGCGGCAGGCGAGCGCCACCGC
>JACCZQ010000434.1 GCA_013695905.1 Chthoniobacterales bacterium | reverse complement strand
TGCCGGTCGCCGAGGTGGCGCCGGTGCAGCGCGGCACCGCGATCGCGGCGGTGTATGGCACCGTGCGGATCGAGCCGACGGTGCTCATCCACGTGCGCGCGCAGAATTCCGGATTTGTCCGATTGGTGGAGCCGTTCACCGCCGGACGGGCGGCGATCGGACGCGAGGTGAAGAAGGGCGATCTCTTCGCGACGATTACGGACGAAGCGACTGCGCGCCAGCTGCAGCAAGCGCGCGCTGATTACCAGGCCGCGATGCAACGCGCCGAGCTGCCGCTGCCGTCATCGGAGCCGCTCCGCGTGGCGGAAGATGCGCTGGGACGGATCGAGCGGCTGACCTCGATTAGCAATGTCGCCGCCGTGGAAGTGCAGCGGGCGAAGAGCGATGTGGCGCGGCTGCGCGGGTTGCTCGAGACGGAGCGAATCGAGCGGGACCGGAATCTTGAAAGTCTCGATGCGGCGACGAAGAAGCTCGAGGCGCAGATGAAGAACACCGAAATCCGCGCGCCGATGGACGGGCTGCTCACCGGCATTAAAGCGATCGAGGGCGATCTTGTTTCAGAAGGCAACGAGCTGTTCGCTGTTTCCTCGCGCCAGAACTACGTGCGCGGTGAAGTGAACGAAGAAGACGTGGGCGAGGTGAAGATCGGGCTGGAGGCGATGCTGCAGGTTTACGCTTTCCGGCAGCGGCAGTTCTCCGCGAAAGTGACCGCCATCCTGCCCGCCGCCGATCCGGAGACGCAGCGCTACACCATTGTCCTCGATCTCGAAAATCCGCCCGAAAATCTCCTCGCCGGGATGACGGGTGAGATGAACATCATCACCGGGAAACGCGAGAACGCGCTGCTCCTCCCGACGCGTGCACTGCTGGTGGATCAGGCGCTCGTTGTGAGCGGCGGATTCGTGCAGGCGCGGACGGTGAGCGTCGGCTATCGCACGCTCGATTTCGTGGAGGTGCTCGGCGGGGTCGAGGAAGGCGATCGCGTCATCGTGTCGGATCAGGATCGCTTTCGCCCCGGTCAACCGGCCCGCACCGACCTGGTGCAAATCGCCAGCGGCTCAACGACCCGGCCGTGACGCCGCCGCTCTACATCGCGCTCCGTTTTCTCGGGCATCGGAAGCGCGCCTTCGTGCTCAGCATGTTCGGCGTCGTGTTCGGGGTCGCGATCTTCATCTGCACGCAGGCGCAGACGCAGGGGTTCGCGCAGCATTTCATTAATTCGACGCTCGGCAGCAACGGCTCCCTGGTGTTGCGCCAGAAATTTCAACCGCTCGGCTCCGGGTTGCCGGTGCCGCCGAAAACGTCCGCGCGGAAGCCCGGTGGCACACAGCGGCGTTACCAGGAGGGAATCACGAACGCGCGGGAGATTATGCGCGTCAGCCGGCAATTTCCGAACGTCGCCGCGGCGTCGCCGGTGCTGCGCGGCACTCTCAGCGCGCGGGCGGGATTTGAGAATGCAACGGTTGATCTCTTCGGGATCGACGCGCCGCTGCACCTGCAGACCACGAATCTGCGGCAGCAACTGATCGACGGCACGTTCGAGGCGTTCCGCGATAACGCGACGTCGGTGATCGTCGGCTCAAAGCTGGCGGAGACGCTGAACATCGCGGCGGGCGATTCCATTCAGCTGCTCTCGCCGGGTGGTGATTACTGGCGTTTCACGGTGGCGGCGCTGGCGCGGAGTGGTGTGGGAGCAGTTGATTCCGGCCGCATCTATTCGCATTCGAAAGTCGCGCAGACGCTGCTGCGGAAGCCGTTTCCTGCGTCGATGATCATCTACAAGCTGCGCGATCCGGAGCGGGCGCCGGAGTTGGCGGAGCACTTCGAGATGCTCTTCCAGCACGACACGCAGAGCTGGCAGGAACGTGAAGCGGCGAATCTGCAGCTCTTCATGATGTTGCGGATGTCGGCGGCGATCACGGTCTCGCTCATCATTCTGCTGGCGGGGTTCGGCATCTTCAATGTGCTGACGATGTCGGTGCTCTCGAAGGTGAAGGAGATCGCGATTCTGCGGTCGATGGGGTATCGGAAGGGCGACATCTCAGCGATTTTCCTGTGGCAAGGGGCGATGATCGCCGCCGCGGGTGCGGTGGTGGGGTGTCTGCTGGGGGCGTTGCTCACCTGGGGCGTGTCGAAGATTCCGATC
>JACCZQ010000432.1 GCA_013695905.1 Chthoniobacterales bacterium | reverse complement strand
CTATAATCCTTATAAACACTAATCTTGCCAACTCCTCCGCCCACCCCCTTTACATCCCCAGCTTCTTTTCGATTTCCTTCACCCGCGCAAAAAGCCTCCCCAGCCGGTGAATCCACGCCAGCTGCTGCTTCGCCTCGCGCAACGGCACTGCGACGGTTCCCCACCACATGCCACCATCCGGCGGCAGATCCTTCGAGACGCCGGTGCTGGCGCCGATCACGTTCCGGTCGCCGATCACCACATGGCTGGTCACTCCCACCTTGCCCCCCATCATCACGTAATCACCCACGCGTGAGCTGCCGGCGATGCCGGTCTGGGCCGCGATCGCCGAATGCCGGCCTACCACCACGTTGTGGCCGATCTGCACCAGGTTATCGATTTTCGCCCCCTCCTTGATCCAGGTACGGCCGAACCGCGCGCGGTCGATCGTGGTGTTCGCGCCGATCTCCACATCGTCGTCGATTTGGACGATGCCGATCTGCTCCACCTTTTGGTGGCGGCCTTCCACGATGGTGAACCCGAAGCCGTCGGCGCCGATCACCGCGCCGCTGTGAATGATGACCCGCGCACCGATGCGGGTGCGTTCGCGGATCGCCACCTGCGGGTAGATGAGGGAGCCAGGGCCGATCGTTGTCTCATGCCCGATGTAGCTGTTCGCGCCGATCACGGTGTCATCACCGATCGTGCAGCCACTCTCGATCACCGCGTATGGTTGAATGGAAACCCGCGCGCCGAGCTGCACCTGCGGCGCGATGACCGCGGTCGGGTGAACTCCGGGCGGGAAGGTGATCGGAGGCGGCGCCAGCTTCAACACCACCTGCTGAAAAGCCTTTCCGGGATCGCTGACTTGAATCTGCGCCGGCTCGATCTGCTCCCGGAAGTCTGCCGGCACGAAAACCGCAGAAGCCTTCGTCGCACGCAGAAGCGGTGCGTACTTTGGATTATTGAAAAAACTGATCTCGCCGGGCGTCGCTTCCGGCAGGGAAGCCGCGCCGCTCACCACCAGCTGCGGATCGCCGATCAGTTCGCCACCTGAAATGGCGGCGAGTTCCTGAAGCGTGAAAGTCACAGCGTCCGCTACAGCGTGGCGCGGACGGCGTCGAGTTGCCCGGCGGAACCGAGCTTCTCATTCTTGTGCGCGATGAAGTCAGCGTAGGCCTGCATGAAAACCTTGCCTGGCGGGCGAAAATCAAACTCCGCCGGCTTATCGCGGAAGAACTCGCGATGCACCCGTGTCCAGACGAGACGCCCATCGGTATCGATGTTTACCTTCGTCACGCCAAGCCTCGCGGCTGGGAGATACTCCTCTTCGTTCACGCCGCGTGCGCTGGGGTCGAGCTGACCGCCCGCCGCATTGATGCGCTGCACCTCCTCCACCGGCACGCTGGAGCTGCCATGCATCACGATCGGCATGCCCGGGACCTTTTCCGCGATGCCTTCAATGACGTCGAATCGCAGCGATTGCTGCCCTTTGAACTTATAAGCTCCATGGCTGGTGCCGATCGCCGCCGCCAGCGAATCGCAGCCGGAGCGCTTCACAAATTCGACCGCTTCATCCGGGTTCGTCAGGCAGGCGTGTTTCTCATCAACTTTGATGTCTTCTTCCACGCCGCCGAGCATGCCGAGCTCCGCCTCCACGCTGACCCCTTTGGCGTGCGCGCGATCCACCACCCGCCGGGTGATGGCAATGTTCTCCTCGAACGACTCGTGGCTCGCGTCGATCATGACGGAGCTGTAGAAGCCGGAGTCGATGCAATCGTAGCAGGTCTGCTCGTCGCCGTGATCGAGATGGACGGCGAAGATCGCCTCCGGGAAAATCTCCTCCGCGGTGCGGATGATCGCCTCCAGCATGCGCTTGTCGGTGTAGTTCCGGGCGCCTTTCGAGAGCTGGATGATGAATGGTGCCTTGCTCTGCACGTTGCCGCGGAAGAGCCCCATCGTCTGCTCGAGGTTGTTGATGTTGTAAGCGCCGACCGCGAATTTCTTGTAGGCGACTTTGTAAAGCTGGTTGGTGGTGACGATCATGGGCGGATTGGTGATTTCTGAGTTGTGATTGCTGATTGAGCCGCAGCGGAGGCGCACTGCTCTGGCGCCGATTTCTTCTAAATCAGCAATCCGAAATCAGCAATCAGCAATCCGCGGCGGAAGCCCCGTCAGTTCCCGTTAGGCGTGGTGGGCAGCAGCACGCTCACCGAGGTGCCGGTGGGATCGGAGACGATGTCGACGCGGCCGTTGTGATCGAAGACGGTGCGCTTCACAATCGGGAGCCCGAGCCCCATGCCACGTGCTTTCGTGGTGCAGAAGGGTGAGAAGACTTTCTCCTTCAGGTCGGGATCGATCCCTTTACCGTTGTCCTGCACGGTGACGACCACGCCTCTCGCGGCACTGCCTTCGCGCACGAGTTTCGCACCGAGGCGAATCTGCGGCTTCTTCTGGCCGTGGGTCGCTTCGGCGGCATTCGCGACGAGGTGGGCGAATGCCTCCGTCAGCGCCGTTTCGTCGCCGAGCACGTCCGGCAGATCATTCGGCAGATTCATCTCTACAGGGGTGCCGTTGGTGCCGACCTTGTCCTGCGCCATCTCCAGCGCGCGCTTCACGGAGGCGCGGACGTCGAGCGGCTTCATCACCAACTCCGGCGGATGCGCGAAGTTGTTGATCTGCGTGATGATCTTGTCGAGGCGATTGATTTCCTGCACCACGATCTCGTTGAAATCGCGGCGGAAATCGGCGTCGTCGAAACGTTCCGGCAGCAGCTGTGCGAAAGTCTTGATCGCCACGAGCGGGTTCCGGATTTCATGCGACATGCTCGCGGCGAGATCGGTCCAAAACGCGGCGCGGTCGACGAGGTCCTGCTTCTGCCGGAGGTTTTCCTCGGCGGTGAGATCGTGCACCACCGCGACAGCGCCAAGCGGCGTCCGCTGATCGAGGAGGCGGCGTGTTTCGATGTTGAGCGAGCGGCGGGTGTTCGCGTCCACCCATTGCTGCGATGGGAGCGCGTTTGTGGACTCCAGTGTCTCGCGCAGGAAGGAGGCGAGGCGGCTGCCGGCGGCTTCAGCCGGGCGGTTCAGCGCTTCGGTCGCAGAGATGCCGAGGATGCGTTCCGCCGTCGGATTGAACCAGCGGATGATGGCGTTTTCGTCGGTGGCGACGATGCCCGGCGGGATCGATTTCAGCAGTGTTTCCGCGAGCGTTTTCTGCAGCGTGATTTCTTCGTAGAGGAGGGCGTTCTCCAGCACGGTAGAGACGTGCTCCGCGAGCAGCATCAGGTTCTCGAGGTCGCTGTATTCGTAGCGTTGGCCGGTGAGCCGATGCCCCACAAAGAGCCAGCCGATGATGCGGCCGCGCGCGTGCAACGGGACAATGACTTCCGCGCCGCAAGTATCCAGCGCGCGGCGGAGGAGCGCCCGCTGCGTTTGATCCGCGGCTTCGGAGAGATTGCTCCGGCAGATGAGGTGCGCGTGCAGCTCAAACCAGCGGACGAGCGGGTCGCGCTCGCCGTACTCGATCTCGGAAGTCTCCGGCAGGCAACGCAGACCAGCGCGCAGCCGGTAGCGGTCGCCCTGCCGCATCCGCGAAAAAATCCCCACGCGCGTGACACTCGCCGCGTCCGCCACACCTTCCACGACGCTGGCGAGCAGCGTCTCCACGTTATCGACGCGCCGGAAGACGCGCGGGAAACGGAGCAACGGCATCGATGACGCACTGTGACGGTCCGGCCCCAGATCGAGGCGCCGCATCGGCTCTGCCGCGGGGACGAGGCTGAGAGTTTGCGTGCGCAGCTCGCGGTTCTCCTGCAGCACACGCAGATGATCGAACGCGCGGGCGACCAGCGCCTGGAACCGGCGGCGATCGAGTTGCAGATCTTCAGCGGCGTAGATGCCCGCTTGCTCCGCCTCCCGCAGCGGCTCAGAACGCGGCGTGCCGAGGGCGGTGATCAGCACCTCCGGCCAATCGGTTTGCACCTGCGTGAGCAAATCGCGTGAGTCCTTCGCGCGCAGATCGATCAGGAGCAATGCGGGACTCGTCTGCTGCAGCACGGCATCGAGCCGATCACCATCCGTGACCTGCCGCACCTCGGCCAGCACCCGCAGGAAAGCCTTCACCCGGCGGGCGAGATCGGCGTCCTGTGTATAGAGGATGCAAACCGGCGGAGTGCTCATCGTCATGCCGCCGCCACTTCCTCCCCGAACCGGGCCAGTGGGAGCAAGATGTGGAACGAGGTGCCTTTCGCGAGTTCGCTCTCCACCTCGATCTGGCCGCCGTGCTCCTCGATAATCCCGTGCACCACCGACAGGCCGAGGCCGGTGCCGTAATGCTTCGTGGTGAAGAACGGATCGAACACGTGCGCGAGATCTTCGCTGCGGATTCCTTCGCCATTATCCCGCACCGTCACCCGCAGCACTTCGTGTGCGTCACCGTTTAACTCCGGCACGCCGCCCACCCATTGGTCCGCCGAGCGGATCTCCGTGCCGACCGTGAGCTCGCCGCCCTGGTTCATCGCATCCATCGCGTTAAGGAAGAAATTGAGAAAAACCTGCTCCAGCTGATCAGCATCTGCGCGAATGGTATCAACTTCCGCCTGCCAGGAACGAGACAATTTGATTTCTTTCTGGTAGAGCCGGTGCCCGACGAGCATCAGCGACTTCTCCAGCACCTCGTGGACGTGCATCGGCTTCAGGAGCGGCTTGGTCGGGCGCGCGAAGCGCAGCAGCTGGTTAACGAGCGAGTCGATGCGGTCGATCTCATGCCCGATCAAATTCGAGAAGGTCTCACGGAAATCGGAGTCCTGGTAACGCTCCGGGAGCAACTGGGCGAAAGTCTTGATCGAGACGAGCGGGTTTTTAATTTCGTGCGCCATGCCGGCCGAAAGGGTGCCGAGGCTGGCCAGGCGATCGCTGCGGCGAATCTGCGCCTCGAGCCGTTTCAATGCTGTGATATCGGTCAATACCATCAGTGCACCGAGTCGCTGACCCTCTTCGCCATGGAAGACCGAGCTGCTGACCCGCGCGATCGTGTCTGAGTCTCCGCTCCCTAGGGCGACTTCAGGATTCTCGTGGCGCTCGCCAGTCGCGAGGGGGACGCGCAAGGTGTCGCGGAGGTCCGGCGGAAGCTGGTCGATCGGCTGGTCGATCACTTTACTGGCGTCGAGGCCGGTGATCTGCTCGGCTTCGCGGTTGAAGACCGTGATTTGTCCATCGCCGCTCGCGGCAATCACGCCGGTGGTGAGATTTTCCAGGAGGGTCTCGTTGTAGATCTTGGCGTTTTGCACTTCGGTGAAGAGGGACGCATTCTCCACCGCCACCGCGAGCTGCCCGCAGAGCACTTGCAGCGCGTTTTGCTCGACACTGCCGTAGATGATGCGGCCGGAGAACCGCGGCCCGAGCAAGAGCACGCCAGCGAGATGCTCGCGTGCATAGATGCCGAGCACGACGGCCAGCCGTCGCGAATCCATCCATTGCATGATTCGGTCGAGCTGCGGCGTAGCACGCCAGCGGTAAAGCTCGTCCAGCACCACCGGCTTTTGCGAGTCGTTCAAATGCGCGATGATCGGATGCTCGTGCGTGAAATCGACGCGCTCCATGTCGGCATCAGCCTGCGGCACCGGTTGTTTCTGCGCGAAGCCTTCTTTCGTCGGCAATAGGATGAAAACGCGATCGGTACTAACAGCTTCGCCGATCGTGGTGGCGAATCGATCGAGCAGTTCCGGAAGTGTCGTGACCGATCGCAGGATGGCCGTCGCCTTATTCATCGTGGCGTGGAAATCGAGACGACGCGCACCGAGGAAGAGCCGGTCCGCAAGTTTCTGCGAGATGCCTTTAGCAGGCGCCATTGCAAACGCCACCGC
>JACCZQ010000430.1 GCA_013695905.1 Chthoniobacterales bacterium | reverse complement strand
ATTCCGACATGAGAGCTTTATTCGGAACGATTGCGGTCGCGGCAGTGTTGGCGGCGGCGCCCACAGTGCAGGCTCAGGATTGGGCAAAGGCGCGGCTGGAGAAATCGCCGCGCCACGGCGAGTGGGTGGAGCTAAAGCACGGCGAGCGCACGCTCAAGGCGTTCGTGGTTTTCCCTGAGCGGAAGGAGAAGGTGCCGGTGGTGATCGTAATTCACGAGATCTTCGGGCTGACGGATTGGGTGCGCGGAGTTTGTGATCAACTGGCGGAGGCGGGCTACATCGCGATTGCGCCGGATTTGCTGAGTAAACCCGGTGGTGGCACCGAGACTTACGAAAGCGTGGACGAGGCGCGGAAGGCAATCGCAGAGCTCTCTTCGGAGCAGGTGATCGCCGACCTCCATGCGGCATCCGAGCACGCCCTGAAGCTGCCGGCCAGCAACGGCACGCTCGCGGTGAGTGGCTTCTGCTGGGGTGGGAGCTGGACCATTGGATACGCGAGCAAGAATCCGAAGCTGAAGGCGGCGTATGCCTTCTACGGCAGCTCGAATCTGAAGGATGAGAGCTACGCCACGATCGCCTGCCCGATCTACGGCTTCTACGGCGAAGACGACGCGCGGGTCAACGAATCCCTCCCCGAGACGGAGGAGAAGATGAAAGCGGCGGGGAAGAAATTCGAGCCGGTGATCTACAAAGGGGCCGGGCATGGCTTCATGCGCCAAGGCGAAGCGCCGGATGCGAAGCCGGAGAACAAGCAGGCGCGCGACGATGCGTGGGAGCGTTGGAAAAAGCTGCTGAAGGAGCTTTAGCGGCGGGTGTGCTCGCTTCTGCCACCCCGTTCCGGAGCTAAGGCAGCCCTCCGGTGCTCTGGGGTCTAAGCCGCGGTGAACGCGAGACCGTGGAGAGGGAGGTGTCTCATCGGACGCGCGGAGTCCAGGAGCAGGTGGTGAATGGCGCAACGCGAGCAGCGTTCGCTCAATCGTGAATGGAAACGCCCGTGCTGGCGGCGAGTTGATCAGGTGACGTCCTCCTCGGCCGCGACCGTGAACTCCTGACGCACCTCGCCGGCGCCATCGTCCTCGATGAAGGACCAGGTCGCGCCGAGGTGGAGCGCCGCCGGCAGCAACATCTGTGGCGGTTGGAAGCGCAGCGTGTTTCCTTGCGCGGTCGTGCGGCGGTAGCAGTGCACGCCGCGTTCATCCACGGAGATCAGCTCCGTCTTCACCACGGCGTCGGCGGCGATGGTCTCCACGCGCAGGACGGGGCGGCCGTCGAATTCCTCCGTGCCGGCGACGCGCACGGTCACGTTACCGGGCGCGCGCGGGTCCGCTGAATCGGTGGCGTGGTAATGCCAGGTGGCGCCGCGCTCCACCGGCAGGAGCGGCTCGGCGCGGGCGGAGAACGCAGCGCAAAGCAGGAGCAGCAGCGCCGGGAGGCGGCACGTTCTCATCGGCACGCGGTAAGCGAATCTCCCAAGGCTGGTTGTCGTTAGGCCGGTCGGCAGGATGAGGAGAAAACCGGAGCCTACGGGGCTCGAACCCGCAACCTCCGCCGTGACAGGGCGGCGCTCTAACCAATTGAGCTAAGGCTCCTTTGCGAAAAGGCAGAGCAGGGTAGGTCGGTGGCTCCGGCGCTTCAACCTCTTTTTAGACCACTCCTGCTCTTGCTCTTGATCCTGATCCTGATCCTGATCCTCCGAGGCTGCGCCCGCCGCCCGACTTCAGAAAGAGCAGGATCAGGATCAAGATCAAGATCAGGAGCAGGAGGGGAGCAGGAGGGGAGCGGAAGGTTTGCGCAGCGAGAGCGCGAAAACTATACTGGCGCGCGGCGCGGATACAGGCTGACACCCATGAACGAGCAACCGAACGACGATCTCGAAAAATTCGGCTCCGGCAGCGGCAGGGAGGGATTAAGCGTGCTGCAGGCGTTCGATCGGATCGTCGCCGGAGTGCCGCCGCGCGATCCGCTCCGCGAGGATCTGCTCGCGCTCCGCGCCGGACTCGTGGACCACGAGGAGATGATCCGCGACGCGCGCCAGATGATTGAGAAACTGGAGGAGGTGATCAAAAAAGTCACCGCGCCGGCGAACCGCATCGGCACCTATCTCGGCAGCCCGGCGCGCGGCACCGGTCACATCGTGGTGAGCGGTTCCGATTACTACTGCAATGTCGATCCGCGCGTCGATCTTAGCCAACTGAAGAAGGGAACGCGGGTGCTGGTGAATGAAGCGTACGTGATCGTCGGCGACCTTGGCGTGGAGGCGGCGGGGCCGGTGACGAAGATCACCGAGGTCATGAGTGAGGATCGGCTCCGCGTAGGCGGTGAGCACGGGCTGCACTCGGCGATCCTGCAACGGTCCACGCAGCTCGCCGCGACGAGTTTGAAATCCGGCGACGAAGTGCGCGTGGACTCAAATTATCGGATGGCGCTCGAGGCGCTGGCGCGGCCGGAATCGCGCGAGCATTTCCTCGACGAAGTCCCGGAGCTGCCATGGGAGAAAGTCGGCGGCCAGGATGAGGCGCTGCAGGCGATCAAGGATGCGATCGAGCTGCCGCTGATCCATGGCGAGCTGTTCGAGAAATTTCAGCACGCCACGCCGAAAGGCTTTCTGTTGTACGGCCCGCCGGGGTGCGGCAAGACGCTCATCGGCAAGGCAACGGCTTACAACCTGACGCGGCAGCTGCGCGAGAAAACGGGCCACGAGATGAAGGAATACTTCATGCACGTGAAGGGACCTGAGATTCTGAACATGTGGGTGGGCGAATCAGAGCGGATCGTGCGCGAGATCTTCGCCACTGCGCGCGAGAAA
>JACCZQ010000404.1 GCA_013695905.1 Chthoniobacterales bacterium | reverse complement strand
AGCTTCTCGTTTATGCCGACGATTCACGGCGGGAGCTGGCGACGCTGAACCTGCTGGTGAAGCGGAACATCCCCGTGACGTTCGCGAAGACGGCGCTGGAGGTCATCAATGAAACCGCTGAGCCGACCTTGGAGCCGAAAATTCTCAGAGCAGTGCCGGTGAACCCGAACCTGCAGGTGGAGGTGCCGGCGGCAGGAAAATCAAAAGCAAACGTGCCGCGAGCGCAGGTCCGTAAAGCGGTGCCGGTGGAGCGGGGGAGAAAGAACTAACGACATGGCGAGTAGCGACTTGGTGGTGGGACTGGAAATTGGAACCTCGAAGATCTGTGTGGTCGTGGGTGAAGGGCGACCGGATGGCACGATCAAGATACTCGGGGTGGGGCAGGCGCCCTCCCGCGGGGTGCGGAAGGGGGAGATCGTCGATTTCGAGACGGCCATGAAATGTGTGCACGAAGCGGTCGTGGACGCGGAGACAAAAAGCGACGTCATGATCAGCAGCGTCTATGTCGCGGCGGCCGGGTCGCACATTCAAAGCTTCAATAACCGCGGCTCCATCAGCCTGCCGGAAGATCGCGACGAGATCGACGAGCAGGACATCGAGGATGTGAAGATCAATGCGCGCGAAGTGAGCATCCCGGCGGCGAACGCCTTTCTGCACACGATCATCCAGCACTATCACGTGGATGGACAGGACGGCGTGCTGAATCCGGTCGGCATGCTTGGGCAGCGGCTGGAGGCGGATTTTCACATCATCCACGGGGTGCGGACTCGCATTCAAAACACGATCCGGTGCGTCAAGGAGCTGCCGCTCGAGGTGGAGGATGTCGTCTTCAGCGCGCTCGCTTCCGCGCAGGTGGTGCTCACGTCCCATCAGAAGAATCTCGGCGCGCTGGTGATCGATATCGGCGGCGGGACGACGGATTACATTCTCTATGTGGACGGGGCGGTGAAGCAGAGCGGCGTGCTGGCCGTCGGTGGCGATCACATCACCAACGACATCTCGATGGGATTGCGCATCCCGATGACGCGCGCGGAGAAGCTGAAGATCGAGGAGGGGAGTGTCACGCTCGGGAATTGCCTGCCGGGTGAGACGGTGCTGCTGAAGGACGACTCCGGTTTCGCGGGAAAAGAAATCGAACGCGAGACGCTGAACACGATCATTCATCTGCGGCTGCGGGAAACCTTCGAGTTACTCAAACGGCAGCTCGAGGAGGAGCCGTTCATCAATTACATCGGTGAAGGCGTTTTCATCACCGGCGGCTGCAGCCATCTCAAAGGGATCGATCACCTGGCGGAGGAGATCTTCGAATTGCCGGCGCGCGTGGCGCACGCGCAGACGATGAGCGGCCTAACGAGTGCTTTCGAGAACCCGCAGTTCTCCGCCGCGATCGGATTAATCAAGTATGCCCAAGCCGTGCAAGCCGATCGCCGCCCGCGCGGCGGGTTGGGGCGACTCTTCGGAAAAATCTTCAGCGGAATGCGTTCGTGAGCCGGGTAATTCGTGACAAATGTTACAAGGGTTACAAGGGTTACAACGTCGCGTTCCCCCTTTGTATCGATGTAACAATGTAACAATGTAACAATGTAACAATGTAACCCCCACCCAATGATTCAACTCAGCCGCAACTACAGCCTTCCTGAAAGGGAGGACGAAATCATCCCGATCAAAGTCATCGGCGTGGGAGGCGCGGGCTCGAACGCGCTTGATCGCGTGGTGCTCGATGGCCTCGACAAAGCTGATCTGATCGTCGCGAACACCGACGCCCAGGCGCTGGCCAGTTCCGTCGCCGCGCACAAGGTGCAGCTCGGCCGGGATGCCACGCGCGGCCTGGGAGCAGGTGGCGATCCGCAGCTGGGTCATGACGCGGGCATGGAAGCGATCGATGAGCTGCGGCAGGCTCTGCAGGATGCGCGGATGATCTTCATCTGCGCCGGCCTCGGCGGTGGCACAGGCTCGGGCGCGGCGCCGATCGTGGCGGAGCTCGCACGGGAAGCGGGGGCGCTGGTGATCACCTTCGCGACGATGCCGTTCCCATTCGAAGGCAAACGGCGGGCGGCGCAGGCGGAACAGGCACTTGCGCGGTTGCAGGAGGTGTCCGATGCGGTGATCTGTTTCGAGAACGAGAAGATGGGCGATATCGTGGCGCCGAAGGCGGGGGTGCATCAGGCGTTTGCCGCCGCGGATGTCACCATCAGCCAGAGCGTGCGCGCGATTGTGAACTTGATCCAGCGTCCGGGGCTGATCCGCATCGGGTTTGACGATTTGGTCGCCGCCTTGCGCGCGTCAAACTCGCGCTGCCTCTTCGGTTTCGGCGAATCGGACTCCGATAATCGTGCGCATGACGCGCTCACGCAGGCGTTGAAGAATCCATTGATGGATCGCGGGCGTCTCCTGGCCGACGCAGGGAATGTGCTGGTGCAGGTCGCCGGTGGGCCGGGGATGACGTTATCGGAAGTCGAAATCCTGATGCAGGAGCTGAACCGTCACGTTGGCGATGAGACGCAGATTCTCTTCGGCACCGGGGTCGATGGGCGGATGGGGAATCGCATGACGGTAACATTGATCAGCTCCCTGTCCGCTGACGGTGAGGTCGTGCAGAAGCCGCTCTGGACAGAGCCGGCGCACGCGAAGAGAACCACGCCGGCCGCCGCCGCAGCTCCGCCACCGAACCGGACACCGCCTCCGGAACCAGTGCCGGATCGAGAAGAGGAGGCCGCGCCCGAGCCGGCTGCACCAGCACGCCCGTTGCAAACGATCGAAGCCACGCTGCCGCAGCCGGATCTGCTCCCCCAGCTGTCCGTCGAAGAGGAGCTCCTCGCCCCCGCCCCGCCGCCGCTGCCGCCGCCGGCCGCGCACGTTGTGGAAGCAGAGGAAGAAGAGCCCTTGGCCGATCCGGAACCGGTCGCAGCGCCGGAGCCACCGCCGCCACCACCACCGCGCGTGCTTCTGCCCAGGAAAAAAGTGCCGCTGCCGGTGGAGGTGAAGCCGGTGGAGAAAATCGTCGCGAAGCAGGAGGTGCTGCAATTTGAATCCGTCACCCGGGGGCGGTTCGAGAAGAGCGAGCCGACGATCGTAGAAGGGCAGGATCTCGACGTGCCCACGTTTTTACGCAAGAACGTGCGGGTGAAGTGAGGCGGTCGTTCGCGGGGCGCGCCTGGCCGGCGCGGAAGCTCCGCGATATGTGGCACGGATCGTGG
>JACCZQ010000394.1 GCA_013695905.1 Chthoniobacterales bacterium | reverse complement strand
GCAATTGTGTCAGGCGGCAAAGGCACGGCCGCCGGCAAGATCGAAGCGTTGCGGGCGGCGGGGATCGCCGTTGCCGACACGCCGGCGACGATGGCCGACACCTTGCTCCAGCGGATGAAAGGCGGATAGTTCGAGCAGCCTTTCATGAAAGCAGATTACATCAGGGAAGCTTTGCACGCCGCGCCGTTCAGGCCGTTCACGCTGCACATCGCGGACGGCAAATCGGTTCATGTCCCGCACCCGGACTTCATCGCGGTCAGCGAACGTGTCGCCGTAGTCATATCGCCCCCTGGTGAGAAGCCGTCGATCACGACGATCGATGTGCCGATGATCACCCAACTAGAAGTCGAGGGCACGCCCGCCAACGGCGCCGAGGAATAAACGCATGCCAGTCGCAGCCAAAGGTCTTGAAGGAATCATCGCGAACACCACGCGGTTAAGCGATGTCATTGGCGACAAAGGTCAGCTGATTTACTGCGGCTACGACATCAACGAGCTGGCGGGGAAAGTCAGCTACGAAGAGATCGTCTTCCTGCTCTGGAACAACCGGCTGCCCACGCGCGCGGAGCTGGATGATTGCGCCAAAACGCTTCGTTCTGAACGCCAGCTGCCGGATGGCGTGATCGACTTCCTGAAGTCCGCGCCGAACGACGCGAACCCGATGGATGTGATCCGCACCGCCATCTCGATGCTCGGGTTGTACGATCCCGATGCGATCAAAGACATCTCCGCGGAAGCCAACCGGAAGCGGGCCCGCAGTATCACGGCAAAAATCGGGGTGATCGCCGCCTACTTCCATCGCGCCCGCCATGGTAAATCGCTCCCGCCCGTCCGCGAAGATCTCAGCGAAGCCGCTCACTTTCTTTACCTGATGTCGGGCGAGCCGCCGCAGCAGGAGGCCGCCGACACGCTCGATGTCGCTTTTGTTCTGCACGCCGATCACGGCACCAATGCCTCCACCTTCAGCGCCCGCGTGACGATCTCCACCCTCACCGACATCTACTCCGCGGTCACGGCGGCCATCGGCACCCTGAAGGGGCCGTTGCACGGCGGCGCGAACGAAGGCGTGATCCAGATGCTGGAGGAGATCGGCTCCGAGGACCGCGTGGACGCGTTTATCGAGGAGCAGCTCACGCAGAAGAAGAAAATAATGGGGATCGGGCACCGCGTTTACAAAACGCTCGACCCGCGCGCGCCGCACCTGGAGCGGATGGCGGTGAAGCTGAGCGAGAAACTCGGCGATCCGAAATGGATCAAGATGTCCGAGCGCATCGCGCACCTGATGAAGGAGAAGAAGAATCTCAACGCGAACGTCGATTTCTACTCCGCCACTGTCTATTACTCGTTAGGCATCCCCACCGATCTCTTCACGCCGATCTTCGCGGTGGCGCGTTGTTCCGGCTGGTGTGCGCACATTCTCGAGCAACTTGAGGATAACCGCCTCTTCCGGCCGCTGAGCGAATACACCGGCGAACCGGTCGGGAAAAAAGTCGTTCCGATCGACGAACGGTAGGCAAGGCTCTTCAGTCACCGACGCGCACGGGCGGAGTGGCGGCACCTGCGCCGGGACTGCCGCACTCGACTTCCCGCGGAAATCCCGGTAAGGTCCTGGCGTTATGAAGCTGTTCATTATCGCTCTTCTTTGCGCCGGAACCTTCCTCGTCGTTCCCGACAGTATCGCAGCCAACGAACAAAGGCGACCCGCGGCGGCCGACAGAGAGGTCTATGGCGAATACCCGATGGGCTATCAGCTCATCATCAGGAATTTCCTGAAAGAGCGCTTGCTCGATCCCGAGAGTGCGAAGATCAGCTGGGACTCAGAACCGAAGCCCGCGAAGTTCCAGCAAAGAGGCAAGCGGCAGCTCGTCGGCTACAGCGTGAATTTCAGGGTAAACTCGCGGAATCGTTTTGGGATGTACACGGGTAACCAGGCCTACCGGGTGCTCATCCGGAACGGAGACGTCATCCACGTCGAGCGCGGTAGCTCCCCGCAAAAGCGCTGATCTTCAGCCGCGCAGCACCGGCCCGGGACTTACCCCAGCAGTCGATCGAGCGAGTCGACACAGAGCTGCGACCACGTCTCCAGACTCTCCCGGCGCGCCCGCAGCTCTGCGCGGGTTAGAAACCCGAGATTGGTAATCATCGCCTCCCGCTTCTGCACCTTCGGCTCCGCCAGCCGGAACACATGCACGATGCCGAGATGCACTCGCCCCACCTCTGTGGTGTCGTCATTCAGCAGCGCCACGATCCGGTCCTCAAACGTGGTCTCGAGGCCGATCTCCTCGTTCACTTCCCGCTCCACGCCGGTGCGGTAGGCGTGTTCGTCCCACGCGAAGAGTGTTTCATCGGTGTCGTTCATGTGGCCGCCGATGCCGATTGAGCCCTTGGAAACCAGGCGCTGCTCGCCCGCCTTCTTGCCCCGGACATAATGCAGCACCGTGTCGCCGTGGACGAGCAACACGTAGGGGATGATCTGCTTGTGCGTCGGGTCGTTCTCCGCCTGCGCGCGTGGCAGAAAGAAATTGTTTTCCCGGGAAAGCAGCGCGCCGAGATATTTCTCCGGCTCGAAATTGAGTCCATGAAAGCTGCCCAGTTTGTCGAGCAGGCTGCGCCTCACGACCAGTACATTTTCGTCGGCAGGCATCGGTCAATCCTCTAGAACTGGTAGGTGAATCCCACCTGCGGCCCGAACAGATTCAGGCTCGGGTTTGGAATGGTTTGGCCGCCATTCGAGAGATGCTCGTAAAGCGCGCCGACCGTGATCTGCCACCGGTCGGACGCGCGGTAAGAGACACCCAACGCGCTGAGGATGTTGAAGGTGAAATCCTGCCCCTGCGCGCCAAAAACACCAGCCTGGCTGTCGATCCAGCCGAGCCCGACGCCGCCGGAGACATAGGGAACGAGACGGCTCCCCGGCTGCACGAAATTGTAACGGAATCCCGCCGAGATGCCCCAGTAGAGGTTCTCCGGTCCGCGGACAATCGGCTGCACGGTGGCGAGGAGATAAACCTGATTGAAGCCGCGCAGCCAGCTGTCGTTTTCGATGGCTCCCCAGCGCATCCGCGCGGTGATGAAATTCGCCTGCACCTCGTAGCTGTTCGGGTTAGCGAGCGACCCCCAGAGGTAGGAGGTCTCCGCCGCCACCTCGAAGCGCGGCGCCTCGCGCTCGGTCAGCCGGAGCCGCGGACTGACGGCCTCGTTCCCCGCGTGCGCCAGCGAGGCCGCGCCGCAGAGCGAAAGAGCGAGAAAAAGGGAGACGATTCGCATGAACGGGCGGCTACGATATGGCGGGTGCGCGCGATTGCAATGCAGCGGGAGGTTCGTCAGCATAGGCGGATGAAACTGAGACTTTGCGGAGTGGTTGCGGTTCTGCTGCTCGTTATTTTTCCCCTGCAGGCGCAGGCGCAAAACGACCGCGCGCGGCAGCTCGCCACGGAGGTATGGAAGGCGAGCGGTGGTGAGAATTGGGCAAACGTGAAGGAGGTGCGGTTCACGTTTGTGGTGGAGGAGAACGGGAAGGAGCTGGCGTCGGTGCAGCATCAGTGGGATGTCGCCGCCGGCACCGACCGGGTGCAATGGAAAGGCAAGGACTTAACGGTAAATCTCGGCGCGCCGGGCGAGGGTGAAGATGAGAAGGCGGCGTATGCGCGCTGGGTGAACGACAGCTACTGGTTGCTCGCGCCGCTGAAGGTGCTCGATCCCGGAGTGAAACACTCACACGAAGGCACGAAGGAGACGCAGGGAGTTGCATGCGAGCTGCTGCGGCTCAGCTTCGAGCAGGTGGGGCTTACCCCGACCGATCAATACCTGCTCTACATCGATCCTCAGACGAAGCTGGTGCGGGCCTGGGATTATATCCCGAATCCGGAGAAGGTGAGGCACAGCACCTGGGAGAATTACCAGCAGTTCGGCGGCTTGAAGCTCGCCACTGAGCACAACTTCGAGGGGAAAACGATCCGCTTCACCGCTGTGGCGGTGGAGATGCGCGAGTAGCGGAAAGGCGACACTCTTGTCGCCTGGATGATACTGGCGACAGGAGTGTCGCCGCTCCTACGGGAGAAACTCGCGCAGGTCGCGCGGCAGAGGCGCGGTCCATGTCTCGCCGGAATCGAGTCGCAGCTCCGCTGCGTGCAGCGCGTGCCGCGGCAGGAGCAGGTGGCGTTCGAGTTCGGCAGTCCAACCGGTTTGGATGAACTGCAAATAGAGCTGCTCGTCAGGTCCGTAGATTTTGTCGCCTACGATGGCGTGGCCGAGGCTCGCCAGATGCACACGGATCTGATGGGTGCGGCCGGTCTTCGGGATTGCGCGGATGAGGCAGAAGCGTTCGCCAGCACTCGTTAGGCGGGTGAAGCGCTGCTCGACCCGTAATTCTGTGATGGCAGGCGCGCCCTGCGGGTGAAGGCTTTGCTTGAGGTAAACGGCGGTGCTGCCGTGTGCGCCCTGCCGTGCGAGCGGAGCATCGACGATCTGCTGCTCCCACTCGGGCCAGCCCCAGACGATCGCCAGATACTCCTTGGCGATGCGTTGCTGCTGCATGAGCAGTCCGAAATGTCGCGCGGCGGCGGAGGTTTTCGCCACCAGCATCAGGCCGCTCGTTTCTCGATCGAGCCGATTCACGATGGAGACCTGGCCGCCATTCGCGATCTCAAAGGCGAGGAGCTCCCGCAGTTCTCCCCAGAGGGTGCGGGCACCGTCGGGTTTCGTCGGGTGCGCGAGGAGGAAGGGCGGCTTGTCGGCGACGAGGTAAGCGGCGGTCTCCGCGATGATCGTGAAGTCGGTGCGGCAGTTTGCGCGACTCTGCTCGCTGGCGGATAAGGCAGGCTTGATCTCGCTGCGGAACGTCACGCGCTATTATAAGAGTGGGGAGCGGGCGGTGCACGCCGTGGACGGGGTGTCGCTGGAGATCGCGCGCGGCGAGTCGGTGGCGATCACCGGGCCGAGCGGGTGTGGAAAGACCACGCTGCTGCATCTGCTGGCGGGGCTGGATACGCCGACAACGGGTGAGATCCACGTGGATGGGCTGGCGCTGCACAGCGCGACGGATGCGGACCTGACAGAATATCGGCGCCGGCGGCTCGGGCTCGTGTTTCAATTTTTCAATCTGCTGCCGACCATGAGCGTGCTGGAGAACGTCAGCTTTCCGCTGCTGCTCCAGGGTGTCGGCTATGCCGGGAGCGAGGCGCGCGCGCGTGAGCTGCTCGAGCTGGTGGGAATGGCGGAACGCTCGTCGCATTTTGTGCATCAACTCAGCGGCGGCGAGCAGCAGCGGACGGCGATCGCGCGGGCGCTGGTGCATCGGCCTTCGTTG
>JACCZQ010000393.1 GCA_013695905.1 Chthoniobacterales bacterium | reverse complement strand
AAACGAAGGGAGTTTCCGGGCAAAAATTCCGGGCCGCTTCGAGAAGATTGAGGGTGCCGTTGGCGTTGACGGTGAAATCCATCTGCGGATCGCGCGCAGCCCAGTCGTGGGACGGCTGCGCGGCGGTGTGGACAACGGCGGCGATTCGCCCCGCGTGCTGCTGGAACACGCCGCGCACTGCTTCCACATCACGAATGTCGATGTCGTGGTGCTCGTATGGACCGATCGTCTCCAGAAGGTGATCGCGCGTGAACCGGGTCGATGCTTCCGCGCCAAAGAAGCGGCTGCGCATGTCGTTATCGATCCCGACGACGCTGCGACCCTCCTGCGCAAAATGTTTGACGGTCTCCGATCCAATCAGCCCAGCCGATCCGGTGACAATGACAGTATTGGGTTTCATGCCGTGAATGAACTTCTCGTTAGGCGGATTGCTCGATGATCCAGGTCACGGGCGCGCCGAGGTGATTCACCCGCGCTGCCGGGTACTCCTTGTCGCCGGCGAGGACTTTCTCTACCAGAGCGGGGTCTTTTTTGGCATCGATGATGAAACAAATCCGCCGTGCGTGCGCGAGGAGCGGATGAGTGAAGGTGATCCGCCAGGTGTCGAGCTTCGGCACAAAATTCGCCACCACCTTGCGGGTGTTCTCGTCCAGGGCCGCCGTCTCGGGGAACAGCGACGCCGTGTGGCCGTCGTCGCCGAGCCCGAGCATGATCAGATCGTGGCGAAAAATCATTTCCCCCTTTTGGGCCGCTAACACTTCGAGTTGATCCTGGTATTCCTGGGCGGCCAGCCGGGGATCGATCTCGCCACGCATCCGCGCCACGGAGCGATCCGGCACGGACGCGGGGATGAACAGCGATTCTCGCGCCATCCGGTAGTTGCTTTCTTCGTGCTCGGGCGGCACACAGCGCTCGTCGCCGAAGGTGATTAAGGTTCGTTCCCACGGCAGCCCGCTTCCGATCCGCGCCAGCTCCCGGTAAATCGGCCGCGGCGTGTTCCCGCCCGAGAGCGAGAGACGAAACTCCCCCCGCTCCGCGAGCGCACGACGCGCCTGCTGCAGCATGAACTCCGCGACGTCGCGAACGAACTCGCCGGTGCGGACGATCTCCGGGGTCATCGCCATCTTTCCACTAGATGGCGCAATGCTTTATCCCGCGCTTCTCCAGATAGCGCTGGTGGTACTCTTCGGCGCGATAGAATTTCGGCGCCGGCTCGATCAACGTTACGATCGGCCGACGGAAGCGGCCGCTCTGGTCGAGCGTCGCCCTGGATTGCTCCGCCGCAGCGCGCTGCTCCGGTGTGTAGGGGAAGATCACGGAACGATATTGTGTTCCCACGTCCGGGCCCTGGCGGTTCCGCGTCGTCGGGTCGTGGTTCGCCCAGAAAACCTCCAGCGGCTGTTCGTACGTCACCTTCGAGGGATCAAACTCCACCTCCACCACCTCGGCATGGCCGGTCTCGTCGCTGCAAACCTCCTCATACGTCGGGTTCTCTGTCTTGCCGCCGGCATAGCCGACCAGCGCCTCCTTCACCCCGTCGATACTCCGGAAACTCGCTTCCACACCCCAGAAGCAGCCCGCCCCAAACATCGCCTTCTCCGTCGTCATGGCGCACGATCAAGTCAGATCGCCCGCCGCGCAAGAATGCGCGCTACCGCTGCACCAGCGTCCCCGACCCGCGCGCCGCGGCCGTGATTTTCTCCACCCGCTCGACCAACAGCAATTCACACGCGCCTTTGCCGGTGTCGTTCCGCGAAAGCGAGCTGCGCCAGGTGCCAATCTCCGGCCCGCTCGCCTCCACCAGCTGTCCCTCCAGCCGGATCAGCTCGCCTGTTCGCAAGGAGCGGCATTGCCGCGCGATCGCACGATCAGCGGGGATGATGTGCACATTCGTGCTTTGGCGCGCGATCTCCTCCTGCGGGATCGGCGGCGGCAGCTGAAAACGATACCAATAGAACCGACTGCTTTGGCTGATCTTCAGCTGCTCCAGCACCTGCGAATCCGACATGCTCCCCCAGCCCAGCGCCAGATCGGTCGGCGAC
>JACCZQ010000337.1 GCA_013695905.1 Chthoniobacterales bacterium | reverse complement strand
GAACAATTCCGGCTGCATCAGGTCGGCAATGCGCAGACCGGTGCGGGCGGCTTTGTCGCCGTAGGCGGGGCCGATGCCGCGCTTCGTGGTGCCGATCTTCGCGTTCCCTTTCAGCAGCTCGCGCTGTTCGTCGAGCACGCGGTGATACGGCAGCACGAGATGGGCGCAATCGCTGATGAGGAGGTTCTTGCCTACGGGGACGCCATGCTCGCGCAGACCTTCGATTTCGCGGACGAGCGCGATCGGATCGATGACGACGCCGTTGCCGATGACGCAGACTTTGCCGCGCCGGAGAATCCCGGAAGGGATGAGGTGCAGGACGTACTTCGTGCCGCGTTGGATGACGGTGTGGCCGGCGTTGTTGCCACCCTGGCTGCGGACCACGATGTCGGAATTCGTCGTGAGCACATCGATGATTTTGCCTTTGCCTTCATCGCCCCACTGCGCGCCGACCAGAATGATGTTCGCCATGAGTTTACCGACAGCAAATCGTCCCGATGCTTCCAGAGCGGACGCATGCGGGACTTCGCTGGGAGCATAAGAGCGAGCGATTCTGCTGCAAGGTCTTTCATGGAGATGCATATCGTCTCCGCTTCTGGTGAGGAGAGGCGGCGCGATTCTTCATCCCGCGTGCGGCGCGGGGGCGCGCCGGCTGCAGAGGCGGTTGGAAAATCGCCGCTCCTTTTCGCGGCCATTCGCGTGATTCGCGGGCAGCTTTTAGCCATCCGCCGCCGCCGTGCCGTTCTGCGGCAGTGTCTCGACGCTGGTCACCAGCAGCACGTCGACGATCTCGAAGTTGTCGTCGTCCCGGTCCACGATCAGGCGCCGTCCGGTCGGCGACAGATGCATGAAATCCGGGTGCGGGATGTCCACAGATCTGCCGTTCGCCATGTGAACGCGAAATGGCTCAAAAGGCGTCGCTCGGTAAAGGTTGCGGATCTGCTCTCCCGTCATGAGCCATTATTTCACGATCTCAATAATTTGATCGCAAGCTCTTACTTCCAGTGCTTCGCCATGATCGCCTTGATCGAGGGCGTCTGAAGTCGGAAATTTTCCTGCTCGCGCGACGGCACTTCGGGAAACCATTTCCAAAGAAAAACGCCGGCCAGGAAGGCATGTTTCTCCGGCAACGCCAGCGCCACGTCCATGCAACGCGCCTGAATCTCGACCGCGTTCTCGCCGCCCGTCTTGAAATTCCACGGCTCGGCCGCAGCTTTCGCGCTCTCGTTGTATCCAAGCTCGACGAAGATCATTTGCTTGCCTTTGCGTTTTGCAAAGCGCTCAAGCTCGGCGCAGCGTTTCTCCCAGGCTTCGGCGATTTCCTGTTTCGTGGGATTCGGTGTTTTGGTGAGCGGGAAATACGCGAGCACGCCGATGTAATCGAGCGCGTCCCAGAACTTTACCGTCTCGAATTCATTCCAATTTCCTCCGTAGGTCAGCTTGCCGTAATAGACCGCGCGAACGGCGGCGATAATCTTCAGCCAGCGCTCAGGAAATTTTTCCGCGTAGGTAAATTCGAGGCCCACGCAAAAAAGATCCACGCGGTGCGCCTGCGCGATTATCGCCATCTCCACGATCCAGGTTTCGTAATCATTGAAAAAATTATCCCACTCCGCCGCGCTCTCGAAAGTGATCTCGCCCCGCCAAAGAAATTTCGTCCCCCAATAAGCGATGTGCGGAATCATCATGACCGAAAGTCCACGCTCCCGCGCCCAATCCAACGGCACCGTGATGTGACGGTTCTCGTCAATCGTGCGGAAAAGCACATGCCCGTCCTCCGTAATTCGCGCGTAAGGGTGAATGGCAAAGCTGTTCGCGCCTAACGACTTGATCTCATCGAGCGTTTGCGCCATTTCCGGCGTCTGCCACTCGCGGCCCCACGTCTGGCAGGAAACGGTGACGCCCTTAAAGACCGGCGGCCCGGCCGCGAGGAGTGTGGGAATTGAGACGACGAGCGCGCATGCGTTCACCGCCAGCCGCAAGCGCACGTTCCCCAGGCGCGTCATTCTGAGGCGTTTTGGGGGCGGGACGATTGCGAAGCCCGCGCGAGTTGAGCGCAGAAACTCTCGAGTGCGCTTCGGACTTCCTGGCCTCGATCGGCCCAGCGGTGAAATAACGCCAGCGTCTTTTCCCGATCGAGGGTTGACTCATAGCTGTGACGGAAGACATGGCGGAAGGCGAGCAGGTCCGCGAGCAACGAATGCACGGTCGCCGGCAAGACTGCTGGTCGAAGGGGCGGCACCGGCAGAAACATTTTCTCCAGCACTTCGCGATGCCATCGGCTTTGATCTTTCACATGGTTTTCGAAGGTGAGCGAAATCTGGACGAACGAATTATCGAGGGCGTTGTAGATGTTATGGATGGTGAAGCCGAGCGCCTCGGTTTGCGAGCGAACCAATTCCGTTCCCGCCACGGCATGGGCGTGCTCTTCCAGATGCGCGATCGCGTCCAGGTCTTTTCGAAGCACGGCGCGCAAGGCCGCGGCATCGTTGGCTTCAATCTGCATCATCGGGCAGGAGAATTCCTTCCGTAAGAATGCGCTCGCGAAACATCTCCGAAGCCGACTCCATTTCCACCAGGTCCACCGGCAGCGGCAGCAGTTGCAGCAAGGTGCCAAGAGAATTCAGGTAGCGGTCGGGGGGGAGGCCTTCGGTCGCGAAATCAAAATCGCTATGCACGCCCAGCTTTCTCCCTTTGGCGATCGAACCGAACAACCAGACTCGCTGGGCGCCGCGGGCGTAAAGAAGGCGGGCGCCGGCGGCGGCGACCGCGAGTTGCTCCTTTCGGCCCACTCGTTCCGGCCGCGGCCAATCGGGCAGCGCTCGTATCATTTCCAATAATTCGCTCGTGGGGGCGGAGTCCACACCATGATAATGAGCCAGCCGCCAGCACGAAGCAAACCGGCACCGAATTCCTGCGTAACGGTTCTTACCGGCGCGTCGGCGAGATCGCGTCTTTGCCAAGATAAAAGAGAAACAGCGAATTGTAACGCAGGTAGCGGGTGAGAAGACGCCGCGGCTCGCTCGCGAGACGAAACAGCCACGTGAGGCCCCGCTTCTGCATCCACGCCGGTGCGTCCGGCTTTGTCCCGGCGTTCACGTCGAAGGCGAAGCCAACGGCAAAAATCACGCCGCGGGTGATCGACGCTTTGTGCCGATGAATCCAATCCTGCTGCTTCGGCGTGCCGAGCCCCACCCACACGAAATCGGGCGAGAGCGCGGTGATCTCCGCGAGAATCTCGGGCTCTTCCTCCGGCCCGAAGTAGCCATTTCGCCGTCCCACGATCCGGAGCTGCGGCTGTTCTGACGTGAGCTTCTCCTCGAGCGCCCGGAGACAATCCGGGGAGCCGCCTAACAAATAGTGCGTGAACGGAGCAGGACTGTTCAGCATGCAGTGCCGCATGAACTTCGGCCCGTAAACGCGGTCCTTCATCCCGGCGCCACGCCGGTTCAGCGCCCAGATCAGCGGCATCCCATCCGGCACAAAATACTCAAACCGGCTGGTGATCTCTCGAAAGAGCGGCTCGTGCCGCCGCATTGTCACGATCTGCGTATTCGTCAGATCAACCGCAGTCGCGTGATGCAGCCGCGTCAGCTCCTGACAATGCGCGGTGAACTCCGCATAATTCGTCGCCAGGAGCGGCGTTCCGAGGACAGGGATGGATTGCATGCCGGAGGAGTCGGAAGGTGCCAGTTCGGCTCCTGTTTGCAACGGTCGCCCGAATCGGCGGACGAACCGTTGCGTGGTCTGCCGCGTTCATCTAATCTACCCGCCGAATGAGCAGCGACGCAAAAGCACCTGGCCTTTGGGATTCGACAACGAAGTGGTTGCAGGACAACCCGCTCCAGGCGGTGCTGGCGGCAGCGATCGCCGCGACGCTGGTTTACTTCTTCGGCTTCGTGCCACTCTTCACGCAGGGGCAGCTTTCCACCTGGCTCTGGGCGTGGGAGGCATGGAACCCGGAGACGAATTACGAACACGCGAAGCTGATCCCGTTCATCGTCGCCTTCCTGGTCTGGAACGCGCGTGACAAATTGAGAGCGGCGAAGATCAGCTCTTCGCCGTGGGGCTGGGTGTTTATCGTCGGCGGTATCCTGCTCTTCATTTTCGGCGCGCGGACGCTGCAGGCGCGCATCTCGCTCAGTGCCATCCCGTTCGTCCTCTACGGGATCATTCTCTACGTGTGGGGGAAAGAGGTGGCGCGGATCCTCCTCTTCCCCACGGCGTTCCTTTTCTTCATGGTGCCGCTGAATTTCATCACGCACGCGACGGCCCGACTTCAGTTCCTGGAGACAGGTGCCGCGAGCGCGGTTTGTAATTTCTTCGGGATGAATCTTTACACGGTCGGGACGGTCGTCCATGCCGCGGATGGAGCCTTTCAATTCGAGGTGGACGAAGGCTGTAGCGGCATCCGATCGCTTATGGCGATCGCGATGCTCTCGGCCATCTATGGCCATCTCACCCAGGATCGGCTCTGGAAAAAACTCTCGATTTTTGCGGCTGCCATCTTCTTCGCCATCATCGGCAATGCGGGAAGGTTGGTCTCGATCTTCGTGGTGGCGCGATTATTCGGCCAGGATATCGCGGGCGGTCCGTATCACGATATGTCGGGCTATTTGTCCTTCCCGTTCGCGATCGGCGCGATGCTGCTCTTCAGCAAGCTGATCAATCTCAAACCGGCGGAACTGAAGGTGGCCTCCACAAAGAAAGAGAAAGTTTCCTATGATTACTAAGCGCCTGCTGACCGTCACCATTGTGCTCGTGGTGGGCTTTTCCACGGTTTTCCTGCTGCCGAAATCGACGAAGAGCAGTCCGGCGGGTATCGCGATGGTGCTTCCGAATTACGTCGGCGACTGGATCGGCCAGGATGCTGAGGTGACGCAGCGGGAGCGGGAGGTCCTGGCCAAAGATACGGAATTCGCCCGAAAAACGTACACGAACCTCGCCGGCGACAGCATCTTCGTCTCGATCGTTCTTTCCGGCGACGACATGACGAACAGCATCCATCGGCCGGAACGTTGTCTGCCCGCGCAGGGCTGGAATCTCCAGGCCTCGAGCTCGCGTGCTCTTCCGCTCGACGAAGGCCGGCAACTGGAACTCACACGCCTGCGCACCGCGCGCTCTGTGCAGCGAAAAGACGACACCCAGGCGACACTCAGAAATATCACCTACTACTGCTTCATTGGCCACGAGGACGTGACCGCGTCCCATCTCGAGCGCACGACCATCGATCTACGCGACCGCATCCTGCGTGGACAAAACCAACGCTGGGCCTATGTCACCGTGGCCGCCATCGTCACCGAAGGCTGGGTGCACCCCTCTCGAACTGAAGAAGAGACGGCGGCCGTCATGGAAGAGTTCATGCGCCTGCTCGTGCCCGAGCTAAAGCGCCCGGACGGTGCCGCTTTGCTCTAGTGCTTTGTCATGAGTGCAATGAAGGGTAGCGCTGGCGGAGTTGGTCCGCGCCTGCGCTCCACGGAGCAGAGCACCGGAGGTG
>JACCZQ010000330.1 GCA_013695905.1 Chthoniobacterales bacterium | reverse complement strand
CGCACCTGCTGCTTCAGGCGGCTCAGGGTCGGCCGCGCCAGCACGCCTAACGAGAAGAACACCGCGGCGACGGCCAGGAAGAGAAAGGCGCGGCGAAACATCGAGCTAGGCGACGGTTTTCAGCACTTCGAGGAAACGCTCCGAAACCGCACTGTTTTCAAACTGCTCCACAAAAACGCGGCCAGCCTCTCCATATTTCTGCAACCGATCGGGATCGTGGCGAAGCGCCTCCAGCGTCTCGGCGAGTTCGTGCGGGCGGCCCGGGGCCACATTCACGCCGAACTGCCCCTGCTCCAGCGCGCGGGCCAGCTGGCTCTCGGCATCGGCCACTGTCACGACCGGTCGCGCATAAGCGAGCGTGTTCAGCAGTTTACTCGGGAAAAACGCGCTGCCGGAGCCCGCCTGCTGTGTCACCAGGCAAACATCCGCATCCACGAGCATCGCCGCATATTCCCCCGCCGGCTGCAGCGGCAGCATCGTCACATTCGGCAGCTGCAGCTCACGCGCGCGGGTGGCGAGCTCCTCCCGCTCCGCGCCATCGCCGCAGATCACAATTCGCACGCCCGAGCTGGCGAGCTGCGGCGCGGCGTCGATCAAAATATCGAGCCCTTGTTTGACCCCGAGATTGCCCGCGTAAATCGCGAGGAATTCCTCCGCCGCGAAACCGTGTTTCCGGCGAAACTCGCCGCGCGGCGGAAATTCTTCGCGTGGCGGCAACACCACGCCGTTCGGAAAAAAGACGAGCTTTTCCTCTGGCACCCCTTTCCGCCGAAACATCTCCAGCATGCCGTCGCTGATTCCAGAAACGCGCGCCGCGGTGCTATAGGAGAATGCCTCCAGTTGATAAAGCACGCGGGTGAAGAGGCCCGCCTTCAGCATCCCGAGGCCGACCGCGGCGTCGGGTTGCAGATCCTGCACGTGAAAAACGAAACGCGACCTCTTCAATCTGCTCACCAGCCAGGCGGCCGCGCCGAGCAGCAAAGGCGGTGAGACCACCACATAAACGTCCGCGCGGCGGAGCGTCAGCGCGCGCAAGGTGGAGGTGAGCACGAACGTTCCTTCGTGCAAAATCCGCTTCAGAGCCGAGACGCGCGCGGGGACAAAATGCCAGCACCGATGCACCGGCACGCCAGCCATCACGTCGGTGCGAAAGAGCTGCCCCCGATCTTCCGGCAGCTTCTTCCAGGCCGGATAATAGGAGAACGTGGTGAGCATCTCCGCCTCGTGCTGGCGGGCGCGGAGAAACTCGCAGAGCGCGACATTATATGGCGCGATGCCGGTGAGCTCCGGCGCGTAATTGATGCCCCAGACGGTGATCCGCATAACAAATGACGGACCGTCAGGGCGAGCGGCGGCCTTTCCGCAGCTGGTAGGTTTTCGCCACGGAAAGGAACTCATAAACGCCGTGCAACCGCGCGAAGTAATAACCCTCGCGCCCGTCGAGAAATCCTTTCTGCCAGATGTAAATATAGAGAAACCGGAGCAGCGGGCGGAACGGCAGCCGGTGCGAAAGCAGCTTCAATTTCCGGCGGCGGCTCACCGTCTCGTTCTGCACCTTCCCCGAGCTGTGCGCCAGCTGCTCGTCGGCCGCGACGCGCGCTTCCCAGTTCGAGTAGCGGTTATGTTTTTCGATGAAAACCTCGACCGACGGAAAGGCATGGTGATCCATCTCGGTGCGTAACCGGCCGGTCGGTCCCCGCACCACGACGTGCTCATGCACTTCATTGTCGCCGCTCGCCGTGTCCGCGTCAGTCAGCTTCTCGTAGCGGCCTAACGAGTGGCGGAAGAGCCGCAGGTTCCAGTTCGGGTAATAAGCGTGCCGCAGCCAGCGATCCATGAACATGAACCGGCGATTGATCCAGTAACCGGCGATCTCGCCCGCGTCGGCGATCGCTTCCCGGAACTCGCCTTCCGCCACGGGTGGCAACACCTCATCCGCGTCGAGAATAAAGACCCACTCATTCCGGAACGGGAGATTCTCCAGCGCCCAATTTTTCTTCTTCGGCCAGGTGCCGTTGAAGGCGAACTGCACCACCTGCGCGCCGTGCTCCTGCGCGATGCGGATCGAGCCGTCGGTGCTCTGTGAATCAACGACGAAAATTTCGTCCGCCCATTGCACCGAGGCGAGGCAGCGAGGCAGATTGCCCGCTTCATTCTTGATCGGCACCAGCACCGACACCGGGACGCGTTCGCTCATCGCGGGCGGAGAACGCGACATGGATTTCCGGCCGCGAAGACATCGGCGGGCACGTCTTTGGTCACGACCGAGCAGGCACCGATGACACTGCGCGCTCCGATGTTGATGCCGGGCATGACGAACGCCCGCGCGCCGATGAACGCCTCTTCGCCGATGGTGATCTTCGCCGTGACCAGCGGCAGCGCGGGCGAGGCGAAATCGTGGCTGCCCGTGCTGAGATAAGCTTCCTGCGCCACCGTCGCGCCGGCGCCGATCTCGATTTCACCGAGCGTGTAGGCATTGGCGCGATCACCGAGACACGACCGATCGTGCATGGTG
>JACCZQ010000328.1 GCA_013695905.1 Chthoniobacterales bacterium | reverse complement strand
CGCTTCAGCTTCGCGGTGACGCCAAGCTCCTCCTGCAGCTCCCGCGTGGCGGCGGTGTCATATTCCTCCCCCGCGTCCACATGACCGGCCGCGCTCGAGTCCCAGACCAGCGGGTGGCGGTCCTTGGAGCGCGCTCGCTTCTGCAGAAACAGCTCACCGGCATCGTTGAAAAGCAGTATGTGAACGGCCCGATGCCACAAGTTATTCGCATGCACTTCCCGGCGCGGCGCGGCGCCCACCACGTTGTCGTTCTCGTCCACCACCGCGAACGGCTCCGCCTGCACCTCTGGAGCTTCGGTCCGGCTGTCGGGCCGTCCGAAATTTGTCAATGCGATCCATTGGAGCAGCGATAATTCTTCCGCGCGCGCCCTCAGATCGCACCCGCAGGCAGCAGCTGCCGCTTCCCAATCTGCGACATCCGCGCGGAGCAGCTTCTGCAGCTGCTTGCGGCGCTGGGAGAACCCCCGCCGCACCAGCGTGCTGAACAGCTCCACGTCGTGCGGCGGCAGTTCGTCGGCGGCGCGCGGGGTGAGGCTGACGAACGCTGAGTCCACCTCCGGCTGCGGCAGAAACACCGTCGCCGGCACGGTGCGCAGGTACTCCACGCGATAGTGCAGCTGCACCAGCAGCGTGAGCGCGCCGTAGTCGCCGGTGCGCGGCTGCGCGGAGAGTCGTCGGGCCATTTCCTTTTGTAACATGCACAAAAACAGCGAGATAGGACTCGGATAGCGCGTGAACTGCACCAGCAGCTGGCTGGAGATGTTGTAAGGAAGGTTGCCGATGAACTTCACCCACGGCTGGGCAAACAGCTCCCGCACATCGAACTCGAGCGCATCCTGATGCAACACCTCCAGCCGCTCAGTGGGGAATCGCTCCCGCAGAAAATTTGCCAGCCGCGCGTCCTTCTCGATCGCCAGAACTCGCGCCCCGGAGGCGAGCGCAAACTCCGTCAGCGCGCCGAGCCCCGGACCGACCTCGACCACAAAATCCTCCGGCGTGAGCTGCGCCCGCGCCACAATCCATTGCGCCAGATTCCGATCGTGGAGGAAATTCTGCCCCAGCGTCTTCACCGGCGAGACACGGATCTCCCGCAGCGTGGCATCGATCTCCGAAAGCTTCATCGATGGACCTGCCCGAGCACCACGAGCGGAGGAGCGGCTGGCGCGCTATTCACATTCTCGTGTGAACAAAAAGCACCGCAGAGCTGCTCTTTATTCACAAGTTATTCGACGCCGTTCGAGGACAGCTTCAACGGCGCCCGGTGGCGTCCTTTTGTGGAGACTTCTCCGCGCCCGCCGTGAGCACGGGCAACAGCTTCGAACGCGGTGCCTTCTTCCGAAATCGCGAAAAGGTGCGGCGGGCATCCTGCAACGACACGCCGTGCAGGAAGTAAGCGATCGCCGCTTTGCCGAGCGCGTAGGTGCCGGCGCCCGCCACCATCCCGCACACGATATTCCCCCAGCCGGGGAAAAACTTCAGCACCGCCCGCGCCCCTTCGCGCAAGACCATGCCGGCGCCGACATTCACCCCCAGCGCCGCCGCAAATTCCGTCGCCGCCCGCAGACTCCGATCCCGCCCGGCGATGTGCATAATTCCAGAAACCATCACGAGTTGCAGCGTGGTCAGGATCGGCAAATCGGCGAGCGGAATCGGCTGCGCGCCAATCGCGGTGCACACCGCGCTGGTCGATTTCACCAGCACGTTCGCGATCTCCTCCTGCGCCGCCTGATCGCGCGAGACGCGGATCATCTCCACGCGCGCTTCATTCGGCAGCTCGTGCATGAGCAATGTCATCAACCTGGCCGCGGCCAGCGGCATGGACTCCTCCGCTTCCACCGGGCCGCCGGACGTGAGCGGCACCTCCAGCACCTGCACCAGGCTCGCCCCCAGCAGCTGGTGTTCAGCGAGGGCGGTTTCGAGCTTGGCTCGCGCCACCGTCCGATCCGCAGTCATCGTTCTGCTGCCATTCTCCTCGGTGCTGCGACTGCGCCCCGGGCCGACGACCGAAACGCCGACGATTTTGTGGCGCGTTGGCTGATCGGCGCCGATC
>JACCZQ010000251.1 GCA_013695905.1 Chthoniobacterales bacterium | reverse complement strand
CGCACGAGCTATCTCGGCTCGATGCCTTATACGGATCGGCTCGATTACTTTTGCTCGCTGACGAATAACTGGGCCTACGCGCTCAGCGTCGAGAAGCTCGCCGGCATCGAGGTACCGGAACGCGCGGAATACCTGCGCGTGATCCTCGCCGAGCTGACGCGCCTGCAGAATCACGTCTCGCTGCTCGGTTTCTTGCTCAGCGATATGGGCGCGTGGGGCACGCCGCTGATGTATGCGTTTCGCGAGCGCGAGAAGGTGCTCAGCTTATTCGAGTCGCTCACTGGCTCGAGGATGATGTGCGATTACATGCGCTTTGGCGGCTGCCGCGTGGATGCGGGCGAGGATTGGATGGCGGGAGCGAAGCAGGTGGTAGCGGCGTTTCCGCGGTTCCTCGATGAATTCGAGAAGCTCATTGTCTCGAACGAAATTCTGATCGTGCGGACGCAGGAGGTGGGGAAACTCTCCGCGGAGCTGGCGGTGAATGCCGGCATCACCGGGCCCATGTTGCGTGCGAGTGGCGTGAACTATGATCTGCGGAAGGTGGATGGCTACGGATTTTATCCGCGGTTCAAATTCCGGGTGCCGCTGGGGGACCACGGCGATTGCTATGATCGCCTGATGATGCGCGTGCTGGAGGTGCGGGAGAGTCTCAGCATTCTGCAGCAGGCCTTTGAGCAAATCACGCCCGGCCCGGTGATGAACCCGAAGGTGAAGGTGCGCGCGTTTAAGCCACCGGCGGGTGAAGCTTACGGGCGGATCGAGGGGCCGAAGGGCGAGCTTGGTTTCTATTTGATCAGCGACGGCGGCGCGAGTCCGTATCGCTACCGCGTGCGGCCGCCGAGCTTCATTAATCTCACGGTGCTGGAGGATATGTGCCTCGGCCACACTGTTGCAGATGTGATGGTGATTCTCGGGAGCATCGATATCGTCATGGGAGAGGTGGATCGGTGACCCGGAAGTGATTGGTTAGATGGTTACAAAGGTTACATTGTTACAAGGTGGGCACCAGTTGCACATCGGCGTCTTCAACCAAGGTAACTGTGTAACTTTTGTAACATCCCCCCTCAACCTATGATCGGAACAGGCGTTCTCAAGGGCATGGCGGTCACGGCGAGGAATTTCGTCGGGAGCTACTTCGACAAGGAGCGGCTGACCACAGTTCAATATCCCGAGGAACGCGCGCCGCTCCCGGAGAACTACCGAAACTTTCCGTTCCTGGTGTACGATGGAGAAGCGTCCGAGGCGGGACTCCGCTGTGTCGCCTGCAAGATTTGCGAGAAAGAGTGCCCGCCGCAGTGCATTTACATCGTCAAGAGCGACGACAAGAAGCCCGATTACATGGGCAAGCCGCAGTTCTATCCGCGGATCTTCGACATCGACATCTCGGTCTGCATGAGCTGCCAGATTTGCGTCGAGGTTTGCCCCTTCGAAGCAATCAAAATGGACAAGGTTTACGAGCTAAGCCGGCAGGAGCGGTTCGACGCCTTGCTCATGAAGAAGGACGATCTCGCGAAGTCGAATGGCTACTATCACGAAATCCAACCAACCGAGGCTGCCTCCGTCGATGCGAAACTGACCGAAGCAGCCGCTGCGAAGAAGAAGCCGACGACTCCTCCTGGAGCACCACCGGCTGCAGCGGCGGGTGGCGCGACGACCACCGCTGCCTAGTCGCCCTGCAGTTGGCGGCGCGTTGCTGATCAGCGGTCGCTGAATGCCTGCTGCGGCTCCTGGTTCATCTTCAGAACAGAACGTAGAAATTCTGCGCGGCACCGCAGCTGCTTTGTTAAGAGAGATGAACGCCTATTGGGGCATTATTTCCGCCTGGCTGGGATTGCTCTGCCTGCAAGGGGTGCTCGCACGAGCAGCAGGCGCGAAACGTCGTTCCGAGCTGAAAGAGCAGCGCACCAGATAATCCTGCCGACAGCGGAGCGCGGCTCTGAATTGCGAAAGGCGAACCCGCTGCAGCTCAGCGCCGCATTCCTCGATTGGAGCGAGCTGCACCTCCCGCGGCCGCACCGCCGGACATGTAGCGATTGAGGAGCCGGTAGCCGAAGCGGAGCGCGAGCAGACGAAAGATCCAGCGGAACATAGTGACTCTGATTCGCGCCCGGACGTTCCCGCGGCCTTCTTGCTCGCGCGCAATCCTCTGCCACAGTGTTTCACCATGATCCAAACTCCACGCGCTCCACGGTTTATTTCCTTTCTTGCAGTTGCTCTGCTTTCCCTCGCCAGCGTCGCTGTCGCGCAGGAGCAGAAGATTCAATTCCCCGACGCGAGCCAGCGCAGCAACGTCAAGCAGCGCGTCGGTCTCACCGATGTGGAGATCGATTACGCCCGGCCGAGCAAGAACGACCGCGAGATCTTCGGCGGCCTCGTCCCGCACGGAAAACTCTGGCGCACCGGCGCAAACGCTCCGACGCGGATCAAATTCAGCGACACCGTGAAGCTCGGCGACAAAGAGCTCCCCGCCGGTGAGTATGTGCTGCTGACTATCCCGAACGCGAACGAGTGGACGCTGATCCTCTCGAAAGACGCGAAGATGCAGAGCACCGGCGATTACAAAGAAGAGAACGACGCCGCGCGTATCACGGTGAAGCCGGCCACGTTGCCCGCCGCCGTCGAGACATTCACCATCGGCCTCGCCGACGTGAAAGGCGCAGCCGCCACGCTGCACCTCGATTGGGACACCACCCGCGTAGCAGTGCCCCTCACCACCGACGACATCGAGAAGGTCTCGAAGCAACTCGAGACGGCCGCCGGCGCAGCGCCGCTCGACGCCCGCACCGCTTTCCAGGCGGCGAGCTTTTACTACGATCATAACAAGGACATGAATCAGGCCGCCAAGTGGATCGACCAGGCGCTGGAGAAGAACCCGAACGCATACTTCATGCACATGCGTCGCGCCCAGATTCAGGCCCGCCTCGGCAACAAGCAGGAAGCCACTGCTTCCGCGAATAAGACGATCGAAATTCTGAAAGCCGACAAAGATCCCGATGAAGCTGCCCTCAACAGCGCGCAGATGATCATCGACGGCTTGAAGTAAGGCGCCGTGCACTCACCGGCGCTCCAGCACGGGCGGCGTGTCATCCCGAACCTGCGAAGACGGTGAGGGATCTCACGCCGGCTCGCGCGCTTACGAACTCCACGCATGCGTGCCCGGCCCCAGCGAGTCACCTGTCGAACGCATGAGAACCGCAGATCCCTCGCCGTCCAGGCGGCCGAAGCTGACGCTGCTCGCGTGGACAATCGCGCTGCTCACGATGAGCTTGCCTCTCCATGCACCAGCGGCAGAAGCGCCGCGCTCCATGAACGCCGCCGAGATCCGCCTCGCGCTCGAGAAGCTGAACGTCCTCGGCCGCGTCCTCTACGTCGCCGCGCATCCGGACGACGAGAACACCGGCCTCATCTCCTACTTCTCGAACGGCGCGCTCTTCGACACCGCCTACCTGTCGCTCACCCGCGGCGACGGCGGCCAGAATCTCATCGGCGCGGAACTCGGCGACGCGCTGGGAGTGATCCGAACCCAGGAGCTGCTCGAAGCGCGCCAGATCGATAACGGCAAGCAATTCTTCACCCGCGCGAAAGACTTCGGTTATTCCAAGTCATCCGAAGAAACGCTGCGCCTCTGGGATCGCGAGAAGATCCTCGCCGACACCGTCTGGGCGATCCGGAAATTCCGGCCCGATGTGATCCTCACCCGCTTCCCGCCCGACGACGACCGCACCCACGGCCACCACACCGCTTCCGCGCAACTCGCCCAGGAAGCATTCCGCGCCGCCGCCGATCCGAAACGCTTCCCCGAGCAGCTGCCGCACGTGCAGCCATGGCAGGCCACCCGGATCCTGTGGAACGCCTCCACCTTCTTCTTCCGCATGCGCAATCTGCCGTTCGATCCCACGGGATTGATCCCGCTCGAAGCCGGCGGTTACCAGCCGCTCCTCGGCAAATCATTCCCGGAGATCGCCGCCGCCAGCCGCACCATGCACAAAAGCCAGGGCTTCGGCGCCGGCATCGACCGTGGCGAGCGCACCGAATACTTCAAGTTTCTCGAAGGCAAAGCCGTCGAGGGCGAGGATATCTTTAGTGGCATCGATACCACTTGGGCGCGCGTGCCGAAGAGCGAGAAAATCGCGGAGCAAGTCCGCGGCCTCATCGAGGGCTACGATGTGACGCAGCCTTCTGCGTCCGTGTCGGCCTTGCTCGAGCTGCGGAAGTTGCTGCGCGCGGACCTGCGGAAGCAGGTCCCTCCGGAGGGACGCGCTTCCGCGCGTCCGTACCCCGTTGGCGACGCCGAGTTTCTAATGAACGACAAACTGCAGGAAATCGATCGCCTCATCGCCGCCTGCCTCGGCCTGCACCTCGAGGCGGTGACCGAGAAAGCGATCGCACAACCCGGCGAAGCAGTGGCCTTCCAGATTGAAGCGATCAACCGCTCCGCCATCCCAGTTCAGTTCAAATCCTGGCGCGCGCTCGCGAGCGGAGAAGCCACCGC
>JACCZQ010000250.1 GCA_013695905.1 Chthoniobacterales bacterium | reverse complement strand
AGGGATTGACACATTTGCGCCCAGGCGTCCTCTTCACGACAGGCGACATTGTGAAGGAAGGCGACGAAGCGGAAGAGAAAGCTGGCTGAGGGGAGGGCTTTCGAGCGCGCCGGCGGTCACGCAGGGTTTGACCTTTAGGGCGCAGACGCGTCTTCTGGCTGGATGCTCAGGCGCTTGTTGAAGTGGTTCCTCGGGATCGTTCTCGTTCTGTTTCTGATCGCCGCGATTTTCGCGGTGAACGCCATCTGGTTCCGCCCGTGGAGCCTGGGCGTTTTCTACGAGAAAATTTTCATCGAACTACTTTTCGACGAGCCGGAACTGCTCTCCTCGCTCGGCTTGGTGGAGCGCTTCGGGATCACCGCGCACAATGGTAAGCTCCGGGACGAATCGCCCGCGCATCAGCAAGAAGGATTTGACCTCTATCGCCGCAGCCTGGCGCAGCTGCACCAGTATCCGCTTGAGAAACAGACTGCTTCCCAGCGGCTCTCGACCGCGATCCTCGACTGGTACCTGACCGACGAGGTCGAAGGCGAAAAGTGGCAATGGCACAACTATCCGGTGAACCAGATGTACGGCGTGCAAAACGAGTTTCCGTCCTTCATGGCCAACACGCACCGCCTTCGGGGAGCGCGCGATTGTGAATATTACGTGCAGCGGCTGCGCGCCTTGCCGTTAAAGTTCGATCAACTGCTCGAAGGTTTGAAAGTGCGGGAGCAGAAGGAAATCACGCCTCCGCGCTTCGTGGTCGAGCGGGTCTTGCAGGAGATGAGCGAATTCGTGGCGAAGCCGCCCGCGGAAAACATTCTCGCCACTTCGTTCGAGAACCGGGCGGCAAAGATCGATGGGTTGACCACGGAGCAGCGCGCCGCTTTCCAAAAACAAGTGGAAGACTCGATCCGGCAAAGCGTTTATCCAGCCTACCAAAAATTGATCGACTATTTCCGCGCGCTCCTTCCGAGCACGACGACGGATGACGGGGTCTGGAAACTCCCGCAGGGCGACGCTTTTTACGCCTACAAACTCCGGCAGCAAACCACCGCCAGGATCGACCCCCCGGAAGTCCACGCGCTCGGGTTGTCGGAAGTGGCGCGGATCGAAGCCCAGATGCGCCCGCTGCTCGACGCGAACGGTTTTGCCGGGCAGCCCATGGCCGCGGCCATGACCCGGCTGAGCGAGGATCCGCGCTTCCTCTTTCCGGATAACGACGCCGGCCGTGCGGCTGTGGTGGCCGAACACACGCGCCTGATCGACGAGGCCTTGGAGCGGTCGAAGAAGCTCTTCCTCACCATCCCGCGGGCGAAAATCGAGGTGCGGCGCCTCCCCGCATATAAAGAAACAACTTCCGCCATCGGGGCCTACGAATCCCCTTCGCTGGACGGAACGCGGCCCGGAATTTTCTACGTCAATCTCCGGGACATGAGCGCGATCGTGAAGCCGGGCATGCCCACGCTCGCCTACCACGAAGGCGTGCCGGGACATCACTTCCAGCGCGCGATCGCGCAGGAGATCACCGGGGTGCCACAATTTCGCAAGGTGATTCCGTTCCCTGCCTACGTGGAGGGGTGGGCGCTTTACACCGAGTGGTTGGCGAAGGAAGCGGGCTGGTATGAGAGCGATCCGTTTGCCGATCTTTTCCGGCTCCAGGCGGAGTTGTTCCGCGGGGTCCGGCTGGTGGTCGATACCGGCATCCATGCGAAACGGTGGACGCGCGAACAGGCCATCGCTTACATGGTGGAGAAGACGGGGATGCTGGAAAGGGATGTGACCGCAGAGGTCGAGCGTTACATCGTCATGCCTGGCCAGGCCTGCGCCTACAAGGTTGGGATGCTAAAAATCCGCGAATTACGCGACCGCGCCCAGCAGTCGTTAGGCGACCAATTCGATCAGCGGGAGTTTCACGAAGTCGTGCTTACGAATGGCGCCCTGCCCTTGGAGATTCTCGCGCAGCAGGTCGAGGAATATATCGCCCGGAAGAAAAAATGACGTGGCGCGGTTAATCGAGGTCAGAGCTTACTGGCCGCTTACTATCGACACTCCGCTTTGAAATTCAGGGCCGGGAGTCGGGGTCAGACTGCGGTCAGTCCTTAAACATTCAACATTTCGCTTATGTCGCAGGTTACGAATCAGTTCAATTGGGAACTAGCATTGTGTAGCGACGCCGCTCTGTCGGCGGAAGGTGCGTTGCCTGAAATCCATCGCGGAACGGCGACACAATGCGGTCGCTACCACCTCACGCCAGCAGCTTCGTGTAAAGCTCCTGCGTCTCCTGCGCGATCGCGCTCCAGCTGAACTTCTCCTCCGCCCGCTTCCGCCCGGCGCGGCCAAATCGCTCCCGCAGCTCCGGGTTCGCCATCAGTTGGTTGATCCGCGCCGCGAGATCCTGCGCGAACTGCTCCGGATCCTCCGGCTCGAACGGGCTTTCCGTCATCTGATCCAGCGGCACGAGAAAGCCAGTCTCGCCGTCCACCACCACTTCCTTGATCCCGCCGACCGCGCTCGCCACCACCGCCGTTTCGCAAGCCATCGCCTCGAGATTGATGATGCCGAACGGCTCATAAATCGACGGGCAGCAAAACACCGCCGCGTGCGAATAAAGCTCATACACCGTCGCCTTATCCACCATCTCACGAATCCAGATCACTCCCGGCCGATCCGCACTCGCCCGCGCCACCGCCTCCTCCATCTCCCGCCCGATTTCCGGCGTATCCGGCGCACCGGCACACAGCACCACCTGGAAACCCGGATCCATGTGCTGAATCGCACGCACCAGGTGCACGATCCCCTTCTGCCGCGTGATCCGCCCGACGAACAACACGAACGGCACCGCCGGATCCACGCCATACCGCTGCAGCGCCGTCGTCGTCTCCACCTTCCGGTATTCCGCGAGATCGATCCCGTTGTAGATCACATGCAACCGCTCCGGCCGCACCTTGAACAGCCGCTCAATGTCCGCCTTCGTCTCCCGCGAAACGGCGATCACCGCGTCTGCCATTTCCATCGCTGTCCTCTCCAGCCAGACGGTGAAATCGTAACCGCCGCCGAGTTGTTCCCGCTTCCAGGGACGGAGCGGCTCCAGCGAGTGGACGGTAATCACCAGCGGAATCCCATAGTTCAGCTTCGCCAGAATCCCGCCCCAATGACTGTACCAAGTGTGGCAATGCACCAGGTCCGCATCGATGTCCGTCGTGTTGAAATCAGTGCAGCGCTGCACCGCCCCGAACACCGACTGCAGCGGCTGCGGGCAGGTAAACTCCGACGCGTCGAGGCCAAATCCCCGCACCCGCAGATGACCGTCGTCCGACTCCTGCTCGCCAAAACAGCGCACCTCCACCGGCATGCTCTTCGCCAGCTCCCGCGCCAGGTAATCCACGTGCACTCCAGCCCCGCCGTAAACGCGCGGCGGGTATTCATTCGTCAGCAG
>JACCZQ010000185.1 GCA_013695905.1 Chthoniobacterales bacterium | reverse complement strand
GTTCTGCTCGAGGTCGATACTGTGCGTCATCATCTGCGATTGGAACCCGGCCAACGTGGTGAATTTCCCGATCGTGATGCGGTTCGTGCAATCGATCAGATGCCGATGCGTGATCGCGGAATGCTCGCCGACAATCAGCTCCGGGTGGCGGTCGGTCTCCTCCGCGAAATGCGGCGAAGGTCCGAGCGGAAACCCGGTGATCCAGTTCCCGCGCCCGATCAGCGCATGCTCGCGCAGGTGGAGCAGCGCCAGGCTTTTGCAGACGGTCAGGTGACCGATGCTGGAGTGCGCCTCCAGCACGAGCCGCTCCGGAAAAACCCACGCCAGTCCGATGCGACTCGTCGGATGGATCGTGAAGCCGAACTGCTTCTCGAGCAGTGCGCGCCGCAGTTTCCACGGCAGCACCAGACTCAGCAGCATGAGGAGCTTCTTCACCATTGCGGGACCAGCGTTTTGTAGAGCTGAAGGTATTCCGCGATCATATGTTCGCTCGAGAATCGCTCCGCGTTTTGCAAACTCCGGGCGCTCCAGCGCGCCCGCTCCGTCGGGTCGCTCAGCCGCACGATGTCGGCCGCGAAGGCTGCCTCATCCTCGACCGGGTGAATCAAGCCTGCGTCTCCGGCGACTTCCGGCATCGGACCGCAGTCGCTGCAAATGACCGGGCAGCCACACGCCTGCGCTTCCGCGATCGGCCAGCCGAAACCCTCGAAGCGCGATGGATAAACCAGAGCCGTCGCACGGTTATAGAGCGCCTCCAGGAGCGGGTTGTCAGGATTCACCACTGGTGTGATCCGAGACGAAATCCCCAGCTCGCGGCCTAACGAGTCCAGTTCCGGGGTGAGGGCTTCGCCGGCAAAGACCAGCTGTCCGTCCCATTGTTCCTTGGTGCGGGCGAAGATCCGCAGGACCGCTTCGCGGTTCTTGCGCCGCAGATTTGAACCGACGTGGAGGACGAACGGCTTGTCGAGGTCCAGCCCATGAAGTCCCCGCAACCGGGTCGCTGCCTCGTCGCCGGACAGCCTCGTGTAGGGATAATTCAGCCCCAGCACGATCGCGCTCAACCGCGGCGCGTTTTCTCCGGTGTCGAGCAGTCGCTGCGCATCCTCGCAGGTGGCGCTGGAGATGCACGCCACCGCATCGGCTTTTCGTAACCCGCTCAAAATCCACCTCTGCAGGTAGGCGCCCGTCGCGGACGCAGGCGTATCGGTTGACTCACCGAGACCGCCGCGCACCGCGAGCAGATCGTGACAGGTCACTAACACCGGCACCGGCTGGCAGTGCCTCACATACATCGCATTCGAGTGATCACAGATATGCACCACCGCCACCCCCGCCGCGATCCGCGCCCGCAGCTTCCGCGGGAAGAGCAGAAACTTATCGACATAGGCGAGCCACTTCGCCACGAACGCACCCGCGCCGCGAAAGTTTCCCAGGACCGGCTCCGGTCGAATCAGCTCCACCGGGACGCCCGCCGCCGTGAGACCCTGCAGCATCATCGTGCTGAAGCGCTGCATGCTTTGCTGCTGATCGGGCGCGTAATTACCGATCAAAAGAACCATGAGTGTGCACGGGCTGCGGCGCCGGCCCGTGGAGACGTTCCGCGTACGCCGAACGCCGCGCCACGCGCCTTTGCACCGGAGGAGGCGCCGGAGCCGCGGTCTCCTGCTCCGGTTTCTGCTGGATCGCAGCCATGGTGAGACCCGTCACGAAAGCGGCAAACCCCAGCACTGTCGGCTGCCCGAATTGGCCACTCATCAGCGGCAGAAAGCAGGAACTGAAGAGCAGGAGCGGGAGCACGTTTCCCAGCTTCACCGCCGTGAGGCAGAAGATTCCCACCCGCGCCGACAACGCCAGCCGCCAGATCACAAACGCCAGGCCGAAGAGCGGCCCGCTTTCCAGAAAGATGCGCGACCATTCGCCCTCCGAGAGGAGGAAAGAGGCGCGTCCCGTGAGGAACTTGGCGCCGGCATTGGTGCCAATCCCGAGCCCGTAACCGAGGAACGGCGCTTTCGTCCAGACGAATAATCCCTCCGCCGCGTCCGAGAACACTCGTTCCACCAGACCGGCGCCGACCGATTTCTCCGACGCTTCCGCCGCTTCGCTGAAGCGGGTCGTCAGCAC
>JACCZQ010000302.1 GCA_013695905.1 Chthoniobacterales bacterium | reverse complement strand
CCTCGTAACAGGACGTCACCCCCGCAGGCTGCCGGTTGAAGGCTTGAGCAGCCCCACATTTTCCAACAAGCCAGCAAACGCCTGCTGCCGTACAAACAAAAAGGCGGCGCATCACTGCGCCGCCTTCTGAAACCTAACCGCTGATCGAGAACGCTTACGTCTGCTCCGACGCGAGGACCGGCGCCTTCACGCGCGAAGGCACCTGGCGCAATGCCGTGCCAGTCGTCTGCTCCACGGCCGCCTCGCCACCTTCGTGGTATTCGGCGTCGCCGTTCACCTGCCAGAGATCATAGAGCTTCGTGTCGGCAAGGATGTTCTCCACGCAGAGCATCGCGGTCATCATGGCGTGATCCTGATTGTTGTACTTGTGCATGCCATTGCGGCCGACCAGGTGCAGGTTCGGGAAACGCGCGTCGAGCTCGTCGCGAACCGTGGCCACGTGTTTCGCGTAGTCATCATCGTAAACCGGATACGCCTTCTTCTGGCGCACGACGGTGCCGTCCATCACGTCGCCCTCCGCCGAGAGACCGATCTGCATCAGCTCCTTCTTCGCGAGCTCAATCAGATCGGCGTCCGACGAATCCCAGAGGCCGTCGTTTTCGAAGCAGAAGTATTCCAGGCCATAGCAGGCGAGGTTCGGATCCGGCACCATCTCCGGCGACCAGGAGCGGAAGTTCTGGATGCGGCCCACTTTAACGCTTGGCTCGTGGATGTAGATCCAGTTGTCCTCGAACGCGTCGCGGTTTTTCAGGATGAGCATAACCGTGAGGAAATCACGGTACTTGAGGCTGTTCGCGGCGTGCTTCGCTTTGTCCGAAACGCTCGGCTGAATGCCATTCACCAGCTCGCGCATGGGCGCGGTGGAGATGACGTGCTCCGACTCCAGCGTGTGAATCTCGCCCGCCTGATCTTTGTAGCGCAGGGTCCACGTCGCAGTCGCTTCGTCGTATTCACAGCCAACAACCTTGCAGCCCATCTCGACTTTGCCGCCGAGCGCCTGCGTCTTCTCCGCGCATGCTTCCCACATCATGCCGGGACCTTTGCGCGGGTACTTGAAGGAGTTGATCAGCGTTTTGATCACCTTGTTTTGATCCTTCGGCTGCTTCTGCGGGAGGAGCGCATTCTTGATCGCGCTGCCGAGCGAAAGGCCTTTGATGCGCTGCGCTGCCCAGTCGGCGGAGATCTCCTTGCACGGAATTCCCCAGACCTTCTCAGTGTAGCTTTTGAAGAACGTATTGAAGAGCCGCTTGCCGAACTGGTTCGTCACCCAATCCTCGAAGTTTGTCGGATTCGGCACCGGAAAGAGGCGCGCTTTCGCGTAGGAAAGCACACACAGCGTTGACTTCACCACACCGAGCTTCATCAGCGCCTCGAACGCCTTCAGCGGGTAAGCGAAGAACTTGCCGCCGTAGAAAATGCGGGACGAGCGCGGCCGGTCGAGCATGTCGTTCGGCAGGATCTCATTCCAGAAGTCGTTCACCTCTTTCGATTTCGAGAAGAAGCGATGCCCGCCGATGTCGAAATGGAATCCCTTGTAAGTGGCGGTGCGCGAAATTCCACCGACATAGACCGGGTCCGCCTCCAGCACCGTCACCTCGACGTTGTTTTTCGAGAGCAGATAAGCCGCCGTGAGACCAGCCGGTCCTGCACCAATAATTGCTACGTTTGTTTTCATGTTTTCTTAAGCCACCCAGTCTCCCCGGGTAAAATTCCAAATCCACCAGCCCTGCAGACCAATCCCGGCCGCACTAAGGAGGATGACTCCCGCCATGCCAATCGCACGCAGCAATGCCGGCGGTCTGCGAAATTCGGCCAAAAAGTGCAAAAGCGCCAGGACGATCACGGCATGAGCGCAGAACTGGTAGCGCAACATGCTCTCCATATTGACCGAAGCGACGCCGCTGACCGCGATGTAATAGGTGATCACCGCGGCGAAATAGAAGCCGATCCGCGAAGGCCAGGCGGTCGCGCGCCGCAGCGCCGGCAAGAGCTCGCAGATGGCCACTCCGATGAGGATCAGCGCGCCAACCGTCATCGTCATCTGGCTCCACTGCGTCGGATCATTCATCGGCGGAACCAGCCAGCGGTAGCTCTCGAGCTTGAAGACCGCGAGGTAATCCGGGTAAACCGCCCAGCCCGCTTCCTGCGTGAGCATGTAAAGATCCCACCGACCCCAGCGGACCAGGCAGTAGATGAAAAAGCTGATCCCGCCAAGCATCGCCGCAAACATGAGCGCAACCGGCTTCGCATATTGAGCGAACCAGCCGCGGACGTTCTTCACACCCTTCCAGCCGCCTTCAAAAAACGCCCGCATCACCGGGATGGCAGCGCACGGCAGCCCCACGATCCGCGTCGCTGACATCCCGAAGCCGTGCACTCCCGCCAGCACCATCGCGGTGCGGCCGCGTGCCGTGCTCCAGTAGATGAACCCCAGCAACGCCATCATAAAGAGCGACTCCGAATAGCCCGCGACGAGAAAGAACGCCGTTGGGTGCGCGAACACGGCGATCGCCCCGAGCACCTGCGCCAGCGGCGAAATGTTCCAGCGTTCACAAAAGAGGAAAAAGTAACTCCAGAAACCCCACGCCGCCGCTTGCGCCGTCACGAGCAGCGCTGTGTAAACACTGAGACCCGTCCAGTGGTGCAGCGCTCCCGCGATTGCCGGATACGCCGGGAAAAACGCCACATTCGAGACTTCCATCATCTTATGCGTGATCGGCGGCACAATCGTGTCGTAGCCACGCTCGATGATGTTCGCGAACCAGTAGCTGTCGTGCTGGATCAGCGTGGTGTAGCGGTAGGAGAGCGGCCCCTCTGGGGCGAGCAGCACCACGGCGGCGAACAATTGCAGAAGCATAAACGCCAGGCCCATGGAAACGGCCCAGAGTACATTCGGCTTGCGTGTCATCGATGCGGAAACGGCGGGAGCCGGCGCCACAGCGGTGTCCAGGGGCAGGTGGTACTCAGCGCGACTCGGCCGGACCGTCCGTGCAGACTTAAATCGCATCGGTTCTTGAAGGTGGACGCCGGTTTCCATTTCCGAGCACTCTTTGACGCGGCTGCTGCAGCTTTATTCGCGAAATCAGCCGCCGTCCCGTCGCCTCCCCGAACCGGACTGTTGCTGCCGCCGCGTCTGCTTTCCACCGGACAAGATTTTCCGTTCGCCTTTCGCCCCCGGACGCGACTACATCTCTGCTGATGAAACGAGTCGCGCTCCATTGGCAAATCCTCGGCGCGCTCGTGCTGGCCGTGCTCGCCGGGTATTTTCTCGGCCCGTGGCGGGCTGGTCCTCTCGCTGCCACCGATGTTTTTGATTTCGTCGGCACGCTCTTCCTGAACGCGCTCAAGATGATCGTGGTGCCGCTCGTCGTCGCCTCCATCGTGACCAGCGTCGCCAGCCTCGGCACGACCGAAGGATTCGCCCGGATGGGACTGAAAACGATCGGATTCTACGTCGTGACGACGCTGCTCGCGGTGCTGCTCGGCCTTGTGCTGGTGAATCTCATCGCGCCCGGCACGCGCGGTGATGGCGCTGCGCTGCAGCTGCCGGCCGACGTAAGTGAGCAGCTCAAGAAAGCCGAAGGCCGCGGCATTGGCGACATCGCGCAAATCTTCACGCGCATGGTGCCGACAAACGTCATCAGCGCGGCAGCTGGTGGCGATCTGCTCGGGCTGATCTTCTTCAGTCTGCTCTTTGGATTTTTCGCAAATCAGCTGCCGGAGAACCTCCGCAACCCTTTCGTCGCCTTCTGGCGAAGCATCTACGAGACAATGCTGTTGCTCACGAATTTCATTATGAAATTCGCGCCGATCGGCGTTTTCGGGCTGGTGGCCAATGTCGTCGCTACGACTGGCTTCGAAGCGTTTGA
>JACCZQ010000132.1 GCA_013695905.1 Chthoniobacterales bacterium | reverse complement strand
GCACTAAGCTACCGCTGCATGGAGATCACTCCGCCTGCGCCCCCGTCCAGCCGGTTGATCCCGCCGCAGTATCTCATCCCGTTCGTCCTCGTGGCGGTGGTGTTCCCGCTCTGGGGATTCGCCAACGACATCACGAACCCAATGGTGAAGGCGTTCTCGCGGATCCTCCTCATGAGCGACTTCGAGGGCTCGCTGGTGCAGTTCGCCTTCTGCGGCGGCTACTTCGCGATGGCGTTTCCGGCCGCGATGTTCATCAAGCGCTTCACCTACAAGAGCGGCATCCTCGTTGGCCTCGGACTTTATGCGACCGGCGCGCTGCTCTTCATCCCGGCGAGCATGATGATGGCGTTCTGGCCGTTTCTGGTGGCGTATTTCATCCTCACCTGCGGCCTCTCGTTTCTCGAGACCACCGCGAACCCTTACATCCTTTCGATGGGTTCCGAGGAGACGGCGCCGCTGCGGCTGAATGTGGCGCAGGCCTTTAATCCTCTCGGCTCGTTGCTGGGGATGTTCACCGCGCAGCAAGTCATCCTCGCCCGCCTGAACAGCGCCACGCAGGCCGAACGCGCCGCGCTCCCGCCGGAGCAACTCGCCGCCGTCACCGCGAGCGATCTCACCATTATTCGCGGCCCCTACGTCGGGATCGCGCTGGTGATCATCCTGTTCTTCGTCGTGATCGCGATCATGAAAATGCCGCACGCTGCCGCTTCGACGCACCGGCTCGATTTGCGCGGCACGGTCGGCCGGTTGCTCAGGAACAAACGCTACCGCGAAGGCGTGGTGGCGCAGTTCTTTTACATCGCGGCGCAGATCATGTGCTGGACGTTCATCATGCAATACGGGACCGAGGTGTTGATGGGGCGTGGCATGGCGGAATCGGAAGCCGAAGTCGCCGCGCAAGGCTACAACATCGTGGCCATGATCATTTTCGCCGCGAGCAGGTTCACGCTTTCATGGCCGGGCTGATGGTGGGGCTCACCCGCGGGACGGAGCCGGCTGAGGTCCTGCGGAACGCGTGTCGGCTGGGAGCATTTGTCGCGTCCCACGACGGCGCGACACCCTTACTCCCGGCGGAGATTATTCAGAAGTTTCAGGAGCCGTAGCATCGGTCTTCTCCTTGTCACGGAGCGCCGGTTCCTGCGGTGAACCGGCGGCATACAACGCAGCGTAAATTTGATCGAGCGTGACCGGTTTCTTGAGAATCGCCACCGCGCCCGAATCGACGAGCTCCTGCGTCAGCTCGGTGCCGGAGATGAGGATAATGCGGGCCTTCGCATCGCGGGAGAGGATGTTGCGGCAGGCGGTGGCACCGTTCAGCCGCGGCATCCAGTAATCCATCAGCACCACTTCCGGCTGGTGACGCGTGTAGGCATGGATCGCTTCCAGGCCGGAACTGACCACCTCGACCACCTCGTGGCCGCACTGCTCCACGAGCGAGGCCAGTGATGTCCCAACGCTCCTCTGGTCGTCTGCGATAAGCACTCGCACGGGGATATGTTCGCAGAAGTTTTCGCGGCGGCGAATCAGTTTCGTTAGGCCATCACCTCGCGGAACGCGGCGAGGAATGCCTTCATCTCACTCTCTTTCGCAATGGTCACGCGCAGGTGGTTTGGCAACGCCGGGAAGAGGCGGCCGACGACCACCTTCCGCTCGCGCATCGCCTGGATCAGCGGCTCCACGGGCTGCTGGAGGTCGACCATCACGAAATTGCCTTCGGACGGGATGGATTTGTAGCCCATCGCGTCAAGGTCAGCGGTGACGGTCGCCCGCGTCTTCCGGTTCAACGCGCGATACTTCGGCACGTGCTCGCGATCCTTCACGCTCGCGACCGCAGCCGCCAGCGCCGGGATGCTGACGGTGTGGGGCGACTGATGCGGGCGCAGCTGTTTGATCGTCTCCGGCTGAGCAATGCAGTAGCCACAGCGGACGCCGGCCATGCCGTAGATCTTCGAGAACGTGCGGGCGACGATCAGGTTGGGATGGTCCTTGATCATCGGGATCACGCTCTCGTAGTCGTCGCTCTCGACGTAGTCGTGGTAGGCCTCATCGACCAGGATGGCGACCTCGTGTGGCAGCGTGCCGATAAACTCCCGTAGCTCGCTTTTGGGGGTGAGACTCGCGGTGGGGTTGTTCGGGTTGCAGATGTAAACCAGCCCCCGCTTCGCCGCCGCGGCCATCTTCGGCAGATCGTGCGCGTAAGTGCTGGTGAGCGGCACCTTCACCACTTCCGCACCATGGAAACTCGCGGGCCGCGCGATCAATTCGAAGGTCGGGTCTGCCAGCACCAGCGTCCGATCGCCGGAGCCGGTGAACGCCGCCGCGCACAGCATGAGGATCTCACTGGAACCGGCCCCCAGCAGAATCTGCTCCGGTGCCACCCCCTCACGTTTCGCGAGCGCCTCCAGCAGCGTATCGACGTGGCCGTATGGATAGCGGCAGGCGTCTTGGAACGAATCGGTGATCGCCTGGAGCGCCTTCGGCGATGGGCCGTAGGAATTCTCATTCGAGCCGAGCCGCACCAGCTCGGAAGCGGCTGTTTTGGGCGCAGGCGAGCGCGCCAGGGAAAGGGCCGGTTTCGCTGCGACGAGGGCTGCACCTGCACCTAGCAAACGCGCGAATTGGCGACGCGAGATCGTATTCCTGTTCATGCGCGCCAGAGTAGCCGCCGCGCCGCCACGAGAGAATGAAAAACCGCGACATGCCGGTGCTTTTCACCCGCGGAAAATTCGGCAGACTGTTCCCAACGGATGAAATCGCATTACGACGTCGTGATTTTGGGCGCCGGCCACAACGGCCTCGTCGCGGCTGCGTACCTCGGCCGCGCCGGTCTGAGCGTGCTCCTGCTGGAGAAGAACGATTACATCGGCGGCGCCACCACTTCGCAGCAGGTCTTCCCGGATTTCGAGGCGCGACTCTCGCGCTATTCGTATCTCGTGAGTCTCTTCCCGGAGAAGATCATCCGCGATCTCGGTCTCCGGCTGAAGCTGCGGCGCCGCGCCACCGGCTCATTCACGCCCTACGTGCGGAACGGCACCCACTCCGGCCTGCTCCTCAGCAACGTGGACGAAGCACAAAGCCGCCGCTCGATGCGTGAGCTCACTGGCCACGACACCGAGCACGAGCAGCTGCAGCGTTTCTATCAGCTCGCGCGCGTCTTCGCGGAGCACTGCTGGGACGGCATGATCGACCCGCTCGTCGCGAAGGAACAACTCCGCCAGCGCTTCGAGACCGACGAGGTCTCGCGGGAAGCCTGGCGCAGTTTCGTGGAGGAGCCGCTCGGCCTCGCCATCGAGCGTTATCTGCAGAACGACCTCGTCCGCGGGCTGGTGCTCACCGACGGAAAGATCGGTGTGCTCACGCACCCGCACGATCCATCGCTGCTGCAGAATCGTTGTTTTCTCTACCACCTCATCGGGAACAAGACCGGCGAGTGGAAAGTGCCCGTCGGCGGCATGGGCGCGGTCGCCGGTGCACTCGAGCGCGTCGCGCGCGCCGGTGGCGCCGAGATGCTCACCCGCGTCCACCTGCAGAAGCTGCACTTGAACGGGACGACGCGGTCGGTGCAGTTCGAAGTGAACGGCAAGCAGCACACCATCGATGCGCGTTTTCTGCTCGTGAACTTCGGCCGCAACGTTCTCGCGCGTTACACCGGGCACCTCTATGAGCCCGATCGCACGGACGATGGCTCCGTCTTCAAGATCAACATGCTCCTGCGCCGGCTCCCGAAACTAAAGGCGCAGCGTCCCTCCAGCGCGGAGGCATTCTGCGGCACCTTCCACACCGACGAAGGCTACGAGCAGATGAACCGCAGCTACGAGCAAGCGCTGGCGGGGCGACTGCCGGAGCAATCGCCGGGCGAGGTGTACTGCCACACGCTCACCGACGACAGCATTCTCTCGCCCGAGCTGCGCGCGCAGGGTTACCACACCATGACGCTGTTCGGGCTCGACACGCCGTGGCCGCTCTTCTCGCGCGACAACAAGAACGTGCGCGCCGCAGCGGAGCAGAAGTTCCTCCAGAGCATGAATCAATGGCTGGAGGAGCCGCTGGAAGATTGCCTCGCGGTGCAGCGGGACGGCAGCCTCTGCCTTGAAAGCAAGAGCCCGGTCGATATCGAGGACGCGCTCGGTCTCTACCACGGCAATATCTTCCAGGACGCGCCGACGTTTCCCTTCGCGCCAGACGAGGAGCAGGTCGGCACGTGGGGTGTGGAGACAGAATGGCAGAACGTCTTCCTCTGCGGCTCCAGCGCGCATCGCGGCGGCGCCGTCAGCGGCATTCCCGGCCATAACGCGGCGATGAAAGTATTGGAGTCGTTATGATGGAACCGGACGAGCAGGGGCTGCTGTTGGCATGCCCGCAATGCGGACAACGCAATCGCCTGCGTTACGAGGGGTTCGGCACCACGTTCCGGTGCGGCAAATGCCGGAGCGAACTCTCACCACCAGCCGTGCCGATCGACCTCGCGAGCGAGCGAGTGTTCACCGCCCTAACGACACGTTCCACGCTCCCGGTGCTGGTCGATTTCTGGGCGCCGTGGTGCGGTCCGTGCAAAATGGTCGCGCCGGAATTCACGAAAGTGGCGGCGGCCAGCGCCGGTCGCTGGATCGTGGCGAAGGTGAACACCGAGCAGCTGCCCGAGCTCGCGAGCAGGTTCCGGATTAACTCCATTCCCACCATGGTGGTGCTGCAGCGCGGCACCGAGATCGCGCGCGAGATGGGCGCGCTGCCCGCCGCCCGCATCACGCAATTCCTGGAGCAGTCGATCCGCCGGTGAGGCCGCGCGGCCAGGCTCTGCAGATCGGCTGGCTCGCGCTGCTGGCGCTCACCCTCGTGGTGGTGCTGGCGATCCGCGTCCGTTTGCTCGAGGTGCCGCTGGAGCGGGACGAAGGCGAATACGCCTACGCCGGGCAATTGCTCTTGCAGGGCGTGCCGCCGTATCAACTCGCCTACAACATGAAATTCCCCGGCACCTACGCAGCGTACGCGCTGCTCATGGCGGTGTTCGGACAAACGACGCGCGGCATTCATCTGGGCCTGCTCCTCGTAAATGCCGCGACCATTGCGCTGCTCTTCCTGCTGGCGCGACGACTCGTCCGGCTGCCCGCGGCGTGCGCGGCGGCCGCGACTTACGCGGTCCTCTCCGTGAGCCCTTCGGTGCAGGGTTTCGCCGGCCACGCGACGCACTTCGTGGT
>JACCZQ010000298.1 GCA_013695905.1 Chthoniobacterales bacterium | reverse complement strand
ATTTTGCCGAGGCCGACGCCGGCATTCATCGCCACCACGAATTCGTGGATCAGCTCACCAGCGTTCGCGCTGACGATCGTGACGCCGAGGATTTCATCAGAGCCTTTGCGGGTGAGGATCTTCGCGAATCCTGCTTCTTCGGTTTCGACGACGGCGCGGTCGAGCTCCGACACCTCGACGCGGTAGAGGTCGTAAGCAGTTCCTTCCTTGCTCGCCTGCTTTTCGCCGAGGCCGATGTGCGCCACCTCCGGCTCCGTGTAGGTGCACCACGGCACGGTGTCGCAGGCGACTTTCTGCCGCAGGAACGGCAGCGGCATGAGAATGTTCCGCACCACGGTGCGGGCGGTGAAGTCGGCGGTGTGGGTGAATTTCAGGCGCGAACAAACATCACCGGCCGCGAAGATGTGCGGCTGCGACGTCTGAAGGTAATCGTTCACCTCGACGCCGTGCTCGTCGTGCTGCACGCCTGCGGCAGCGAGGTTCAAGCTGCCGATGTTCGGCGTGCGGCCGGCGGAGATGAGCAGCACTTCGGCTTCGATGCGCTCGCCGCTCGCCAGCTCGAGGCAAACTCCGGCTTCACACGTCGAGGCGCGCTTCGTCTTCGCGTTCAGGCGAATGTCGAGACCTTCGCGAGCGAGCAGCGACTGCATCAAGTCACCCACGTCACGATCTTCCGGCGGCAGCAGCTGCTCGCCGTTTTGCAGCAGCGTGACCTTCACGCCGAGGCGCGAGAATGCCTGCCCCAGCTCGCAACCGATCGGGCCGCCGCCGAGCACAATCATGCTTTTCGGCTGGTGCTGCAGCTCGTCGAAAATGGTTTCGTTGGTGAAGAACGGCACCGCGTTGAGACCTTCGATGTCGGGAACTCTCGCGCGGCTGCCGGTGGCGATAACGAAGTTTGCTGCGCGCAGCTTCTGCGCTCCGCCTTCTCCTGTGACTTCCACTTCGTGCGGCGAAAGGAAGCGCGCCTCGCCGCGGAACACATGGACGCCTAACGACTCAAAACGCTCCTGGGAATCATGTGGAGCAATCTGCGCGCGCCGCTCCCGCATCCGCTCCATGACGCGCTTGAAATCGAACTGCGGCTCCTGGTTGCGCAGCCCCCACTTCTCCGCTTCACGCATCCGCTGCGCGAGGCGGGCGGAGGAGATCAGCGCCTTGCTCGGGACGCAGCCGAAGTTCAGGCAATCGCCCCCCATTTTGTTCCGCTCGATGAGTGCGACGCGGCCACCGAGACCGGCCGTGCCGGCGGCGGTCACCAGACCGGCCGTGCCGGCGCCGATCACCACCACGTTGTATTTGCCTTCACCTTTCATCAATCAGCGGAGGCGGGCGAATCGCTGCGGCACATGCATGGACGCTATTGAGAGGCGGGAGCGGCGTCGATATTCCCGCCGTAAATCCGTGATCGCCAAACAACCCATAGCTCGTCATCGTCGCGCGACGTGAACAGATCCAATGATGTGCGGCGTGTGGCTCTGGTCCTCCTCGTGCTGCGGCTGACGGTATTCCTCGTGATGCTCATGTGGACCATCGATAAATTCGTGTGCCCAGGCCACGCCGTCTCGGTCTTCGAGAACTTCTACGGCCTGCGCGGGTTCGGAGATGCTGTGATCTTCGGCCTGGCCGGTGCGGAGTTGTTGTTGATTTTCGCGTTCGTCGTCGGCTTCGCGCAGCGGTTTACTTATGGCGCCGTGCTGCTGCTGCATGCGATCTCCACGCTGTCGTCCTGGCGGCAATATTGCACGCCGTTTGAAGGCAACAATCTACTCTTCGGCGTGGCCGATGCTCGGTGCCTGCTTCGCGCTTTATTACCTGCGGGACATGGACACCTTCTGGCGCGTGGGCGGCCGCAGGCGTTCGCTGGCCTAACGAGTGTCCAGTCAGCACCTGCTCAGCACCTGCTGGAAGGGCGCTTGGAATAAACGCGCGCGCGGCGAGTCTTACTAAAGTCAGGGGAATGGGCGAAATCGCCGGCCCCGCAATTAACCAGCATGCGCTAGCAGGAATTTCAGGATCTGGTCGATGCGCAATACGCGCCGCTTTTAAGCGCAGCTGAAGAGCGGCGACACGCGATTTGATTTCATGAGCTCCGACGTGGCGGAGCTGAGGGAGTGGCTCGCGGCGAATGGTGCACCGGTTGCAGCCGAGCTGCCGCCCGCGCTGCGTGGGCTGAAGGCGTTTGGCTGCAAAATGCTGTCGTGGGAAGGCCGCCCCGTCTCGATCATCTGCCTGACACGTGGTGACGGTGGGCTCATTGACCTCGTGATGACGAGCGCCTCATCGGCACCGGCGCTGCCGCCTGAGCCGCAGGTTGTCCAGGAGGAGCCGTGGGCGATCGCCGCATGGCGCGCTGGAGACATGGCATGCACGCTGCCGCTGCACGGCGACGGCGAACAGCTGAGGCGATATCTGTAGCTGCGGGCACTCGGCGCACGGAACGTTTCCGGCCGTCCCCGTTCCGGTCGGGAATATGAGCAAGCACCCGGTACTCGTATAGAACACAAATGAACAAGCTCCTCTTTTCTATTGCGGCGACAATGTTACTGGTGGCCTGCGGCCGGAGCGAAGGGGAACCAGCGCAGGTGCCAGTGGAGATTCGCAGCGGGATCGAGCACGGGGAGTTCGAGCGGTTGCTGAAGAAGTATGTGGATGAGAAGGGGCTGATCGACTACGGCGCGTGGAAGCAGAGCAAGGCGGACTCCGAGGCGCTCGCCGCTTATCTGGCGCAGTATGCGCGAGCGGAGGGTGAGCTGGCCGAGGGCAACGAGAAGGCCGCCGCGCTCACGAACGCTTATAACGCGTTCACGATTCAGTCGATTCTCTCCGGTTATCCGCTCGAGAGCATCTGGCGGCTGCAGGAACCGTTCAAAGGCAAACGCCACCAGGTGGGCGGGCGCGAGGTTTCACTCGACGACATCGAGCACGCCGCGCTCGTGCCGCTGATCGGCTACCAGGCGCATGGGGTGCTGGTGTGCGCGGCGCGGAGTTGTCCGCCGCTGCAACGCTTCGCCTACACCGCCGAGAAGTTTGAAGAGCAGGTGGCGATCGCCTACCGCGCCTGGCTCGAGCGCGAGGATCTGAACAAGTTCCTACCGGAGGAGAAACGGGTGGAGATTTCCGCCATCTTCGTGTGGTTCGCGGGCGACTTTGAGAAAGCGGGTGGCATTCCGAAGGTCCTCGAGCGCTATGCACCGGAAGGCGTGCAATCTTTCGCGGCGAGTGGTGAGTACGAGAT
>JACCZQ010000123.1 GCA_013695905.1 Chthoniobacterales bacterium | reverse complement strand
TGCTGCCGATGCAGGTGGGCGCGAGATCGAAGAAATCGTGGCAGCAGCTGGCGTTTACGCTGGATGAAATCGCGCCGGGCGGGAGACCGAATCCGCCGTCGGAGATGATCACGTCGATCGTGGAGGCGATCTACGATGATTATGCGAAGGCGAATTTCACGAACTACGAGCTGCGGAAGGAGGACCTGAACCAGCTGGCGGCCTTTGCGCGGCAGTTTAAGGATGTGGATGAATTTCTGTCGCAGCTGGCGTTGATCAGCAATGTGGACGCGGAGGCGGCACCGAATGCCACCGCCGACAGCGAGGCGGTGAACCTCTCGTCGATTCACCAGGCGAAGGGGCTGGAGTATCACACGGTGTTCGTGATTTGGCTCACGGACGGAATGTTTCCGAGTACGCGCTCACTGGAAACGCGAGAAGCGATCGAGGAGGAGCGGCGGCTGTTTTACGTGTCGGTGACGCGGGCGCGCGACGAACTTTATCTCACTTATCCGCACATGCGTTTGAACGCGGGTTACGGCGAGATGTTCCAGCGGCCGTCGCGTTTCCTGAAGGAGATCCCGACGCAGTTGGTGGAGGATTGGCAGATTAGTCGGCGCTGATTTTTTTTCGCCACGGATTAACACGGATGAAACACGGATTAGAGGCAGAGGAGGTGCATCCGGTTCACCTGCTGCATCGTGATGTGACCGAGGAGATCATCGGCGCAGCCTTTGAGGTTCATCAGCAACTTGGTTACGGATTCTTGGAGCGCGTTTACCAGCGCGCGCTCCAGGTGGAGCTGCTTCGCCGCGGAGCGACGGCAGAGATCGAGAAGCGCATCCAAGTGCACTATAAAGGCGTGGTCGTCGGCGACTATGAGGCTGATCTCGTGGTTAACGACTGTGTCGTTGTAGAGATCAAGATCGCGCCGGAATACGACAAGCGGGACGAAGCGCAGCTCCTAAACGAATTGAAGGCAACGGACCAAAAGGTGGGGCTGCTCCTGAACTTCGGCAGAACAAAAGTCGTTTATAAGCGGCTCATCTTCTGAATCCGTGTTTCATCCGTGTCCATCCGTGGCTGAATGAATCTCTCTCCTGAAACCAAAATGGCGGGAGTGCTGACGCCGCTGTTTGCCTTGCGTCGTGATGATGATCTCGGGATCGGCGATCTGGAGAGTCTGCGGCAGTTTATCGACTGGTCGGTGGGCGTCGGGTTCAAAGTGGTGCAGCTGCTGCCGATCAACGAAACCGGCGGCGACAACAGCCCCTACAATGCGATCAGTGCGATGGCGATCGAGCCGACGACGCTGCATCTCGCTCCCGGCTCACCAGAGCACCTGACGCAGGCTGATTACGACGAGGTGCTCGCCGGGTTTAAGCTGAAGAAGCTGCGCTCCGGCGTCGTGCACTACAAAGACGTGCGGCGGCTGAAACGCGCGTTGCTGGAGAAGGCATTCGCCGCGTTCGATGCGGAGACGAAGAGCTTTGTCGCTTTCTGCGACAAGGAGCGGCCGTGGCTGGATGGCTACGTCTTCTTCCGCGCGCTGATGGAGGAGAACGGCGGCACCGAGGCGTATGATTATTGGCCGGAGGAGCAGCGCACGATTGCCGGCGCACGCGAGTGGCTTAACGCGCAGGAGGATGAGGTGCGGGAGCGCTTTGCGCAGCACGAGCAGTTCTTCCGATATGTCCAATGGGTCGCATACGACCAATGGATGCGCGTGAAAGTCTATGCCGACGAACGTGGTGTGGCTCTGATGGGCGACATCCCGTTTGGTGTCAGCTACTACAGCGCGGATGTGTTTTCGCGGCCGGAGCAGTTCGCCCTCGATTGGTCAGGTGGCGCACCGCCGGAGCCTTATTTCAAGGACGACGAGTTTACGCAGAAGTGGGGACAGAACTGGGGCATCCCGCTGTATCGCTGGGATGTGATGCGGAACGACAATTACTCGTGGTGGCGGCAGCGCGTGCGCGGCGTGCGGCGAATCTTTCACGTCTTCCGGATTGACCACGTGCTGGGGTTCTACCGCATCTACGCGTTCCCGTGGCGACCGCAGCGAAACGCGGAGTTTCTGCCGCTCACGCGGGAGGAGATGCTGCAGCGCACGGGCGGCGAATACCCGCACTATGCGCCGCGCGATGATGAGAGCCACGACAATGCCATGGCGAATATGCGCGAAGGCGAAGAATACCTGCGGATGGCGCTGGAGGCGGCGGAGAGCACGCGGCTGGTGGGGGAGGATCTGGGGACGGTGCCGAATTATGTGCGGCCGAGTTTGCAGTCGTTAGGCATCGCCGGTTTCAAGATTCCGCAGTGGGAGAATTATCCGGACGGCCGCATCGTACCGGGAGGCGAATACCAGCGGCTGTCAGTGACGACCTACGCGACGCACGATCACAAGCCGCTCCGCGCCATGTGGGACGAAGCGTTCGAACACGAGAGCGAAACGCGGGAACAGGCGCGGAATGATCTCTCGAAAATCGGCGAGTTCGCGCAGCTCCCGCAGCTGACGGACGAAGCTGAGTTCGACCGCGACTTCTACCCGGCGGCGATGCAGGCGCTGTTCCGCAGCAATGCTTGGATGGCGATCATCATGATCACCGATCTGCTGGCGCGGAAAGATCGCTTCAACGTTCCAGGGACGGCTGCCGATTCGAACTGGAGCCGGCGTTTACATCTGACGGTGGCGAAGCTCAGCACCAGCCGAAGCGTGAAGCAGCGGATAAAGATCGTCAGCCGGTTGCTGCGTCAGACTGGCCGCCTGTAGCTGTCGCCCTGCGGGCGACACGGGTATGTGCTCCCGCCTCGGAAAAAGGCGCCGTCCAAACCTGGCCGGGCGTAACATAGCCGCAGGCACCTGTTTGGCGTCACCGCACGGGACACCCCTGCAGCACTCGACACGCTCACAGGACGACAGTAGCCGCCGCACGCCAAGCTCCGTAGGAGCGGCATGTCTATAGCACCCCGCGACGCGAAATAGCCAAGCTCCAGAGGAGCGACATGTGGGGAAGTGGATACGCATCAGCGCCTACATGCCGCTCCTTTGGAGCTTGGCGGGGTGCCCAACGGTAGGGCTATAGACATGTCGCGCCTCTGGCGCTTTCCCCTGAGGACGCGGCTAAAAAGTGAAGCTTCCCACGCGACCCCTGACTCTCGTAGCCACGCGTTTTCGGCGGTCATAGACCGCCGCTACAGGGGCAGGCGGCCCTGCGGCAGCGGACCGGGGGGGACTACGCTGCGTCAGAATCCTGGGAGCAACGGCGCGAGCACGAGCGGGCACTTGCCTGTCATGTTGAGCGCAGC
>JACCZQ010000088.1 GCA_013695905.1 Chthoniobacterales bacterium | reverse complement strand
GTGCTGCCCTGCTTTTAATTCAAACGCGGTGCCGGTCTGGGGCTCGAGGCGGGATTTGGTCATCTTCCTCTACCTCTTCCTCTCCCTCTTCTCTCTCATCAAGTGGTAAAGAGAGCAGAGGAAGAGGGAGAGGGAGAGGGAGAGGAAGAGTGGCTAGTGGTGGAACGGACACTTGCCCGCCGCTTTCGCGGGCGCGGGCTCGAACGGGGCGCGCCAGTTTTCCTCGACCGCGCGGCCGGAGTATTGGCGCGCTTCGGTTGATTCACCGAAGTCGCTCAGCATTGGGTTCACGCTGCCCTGCAGCGCCACGTCGCGTTCGCGGATGGTCTGCTGCATCCGCTTCCACTTTCCGTCGCGGCGGAGCTGCTCGAATTGCTCGTGCGGGTTGAAAATCAAGGTCGGCCAGGGGAACTGCCGCGCCCGGCGGGAGCTCTGCGCGTGCAGGCCGATGACGTAAAGCGCCTGACCCGCGAAGCTGAAGGAGAACTGTGGATCGGTCGGATCGGAACTCGTCTCCGGATCCCAATCGAAGTGCTCCGCGTCGGCGAGATTCAGCTTCTGTAGCTGCTGCCAGAGGCGCTGCTCGAAGACGGCTTCTGTGGTTTCCAGCGGATTGCGAAAGACAGCGACGAGGGTGGCGTACTCGCTTTCGTAGCGGATCTCCGATTGGGTGAATTCAAACAGGTCGCGCGCCAATTCAGCGGTGGAAGCGTCGCCCGCCAGCTCGTCGTAAACGGCCAGCGCGTAAGACTCGGAGTTGAACGCCGCGCGCGCGCCGACGCAGGGAAACTCCGGTTGCGTCACGAAATCACGAAACGCGGCGTGCGCGCCCGCGAGGAACGAATCACCCGCGGCGAGACGTGCGGGAACAAGGCCGCCATGGCGCGCGGGGCGCAGCGTGCTGTCTGTGGGCGAGGCTTGCGCTGTAGAGGTTCCGGCCATTGCGTAACTACGATCGATACGCTGATGGTCCGCGCGACGGCTGCAAATTTGTGCAACCTCGCGAGGCGTCGCGGCCGAATCGCCCGAGGTGCCCGGGAGGAGCAGATGGCTGGAGCAGTTGCTCTTTCGGGTCACGGAAATAGATTGCGCACACGTGGATGAATCCGGCCAGACTGTGGTCTCCGCACGCCGTGTCTGGCTCAAGCGAATTGGGCTCGGGCTCGGCGTTCTCCTGCTGCTGCTTATCGTCTTCCATCGGCCGATCCTGCAGACGGTCGTGCGGCAGGTGGCGATCCACTATGCCGCGAAGGAAAATCTGAGGCTCGATCTGCGGGTGGAGGGCAGCGTCCTGGGCGGCGTGACGCTGCGGAATGTCCGCGCGGTTGCGACCGGCCCCTCAGCGCTTCAATCCCTCGATGCCGACCTCCTGCGCGCCGACTACAGCCTCTGGGGTTTGCTCAGGCACGGCACGTCGGAGTTCCTCCAGGACGTCGAGTTGCGGAATGCGACCGTCGTCCTCGATCCGGCAAAGGCGCCACCAAAAATCGAGCCGGAGGAGAACCAGAAGTTTACGTTGCCGGCGTTCTTCCCGGACCGGCTCACGCTCTCCAACGTCGATGTGCGAATGGCCTCGCGGCCTAACGATCTCCTCATCCAGGGGCTGAGTCTTGAATTGAATCCGAAACAGGCGGGTGAGCTGCGCATCGGCAAACTGCAGCTCGCGACCGGCAGGACCTGGACCGACGTGACGGCGCAGACGACCTACGAAAACCGCAATCTCTTTCTGCGAAATCTCGTGCTGGATGAGCAGACGAAGCTCGAGGTGGTGAACATTGATGCGTCGCAAATCGGTGCGAATCAGCTGGCCGTCGGCGTGAAGGGAACCGTCGCGGGCGGGAAGATCGACACCACGATGTCCCTTGGCGCGAAGGAGGGTTCGATGGAGACGAAGATCGACCTCAACGTCGAGGAGACTTCGCTGGAGACCGTGCGGAAGTACCTCCAGCCAGCCGCAGCCGCGCAGAAGGAAGATCCCGCTACCGCAATCGCCGAGGCCACGGAAGCGGCCGCGAAGGAAGGAGCGGAGGCCGCCGGCGCGCAGTCGCCCGAACCTGCCGGGCCGATCCCGCCGGGCGTCAACGGCGACGTCCGGAATCTGTCCATCAAGCTCACGGGCAAAGCGGACCAGCCGAACTCGTGGAACGGCACGGTGCAGGGGCGAATCGAAAATCTCGAAGCTTCCGGCGTGACGTTTGACCGCGCCGACATCGACATCAATGCGCGCGACGGACGTGCCGAGATCAACAACGTGGAGCTCACCCGCGGCTCGAACAAAATCACGCTGCGGGGCACTGCGGAGTTGCCGGAGACGGTCGGCGGGTTAGGTCACCAACCAGGCACCATCCAGCTGCGCGCGCAATTGCCTGCTCTCGGCGAGATCACGGCCGGCATGGCACAACCGATTACCGGAAGCGCGGAAGTGAACGGGGAGGTGAAGGTGGGAGACGGCACCGTGAAGGCCGACATCGCGATGGTTGGCGGGCCGATCGATTTCGGGCAGGGCACCGCGCAGAAGGTGGTGGTGAAGTTGAATGCGACGAAGGTGCTGCCCCCTCCGGATCAGCAGCGGCCGTACTACGAAAATCTAACGGCGGACGTGAATTTCGAGGTCACGGACGTGCGGGCGCAGGCATACGCGATCGATTCTGTGCAAGGGCAGGTGCACGGCGCCGGCCAGCAGCTCACGGTGCAGCAACTGATCGTCCGGCGTGAGGATAATCAACTGGCGCTGAGCGGCACATATCTGTTGCCGGATGACTTTGCCAACGCAGCCGCGCAGCCAGCGACCGTTGAGTTCAACCTCGACGTCCCGCGGGTCGGCGCTTTCTGGGCTGGCGACGCGCTGGTGACGGGGAAACTGCAGGGAAGCGGGCGGATCGGCTATCAGCAGCAGCTCGGCGACGGCTATTTCGAAATCTACGGCTCGGACCTCAGGGCGCGGAATCTTACGGTTCCAGAATTAAGCGTGCAGGGTACGACGGCGAACAATGTCGTTTACCTGAACGATCTCACCGCCTCGCTGAACGAGAAGGATTACGTCCGCGCCACCGGCACCTTCGGCGTCGAGAAGCCACATCCTTATAGTGGCGCGCTCGATGTGCAGGTGGCGAATCTCTCCACCTTCGAGAGCCTGCTCCGCGCCGCCGGCAACCAGACGCAGCTCGGCGGCCGCCTCGCCGTGCAATGGCAGGGCAGCGGCACGGTCGAGCATTTCCGGAACACCGGCACGCTCGATCTGCGGCTGGACGGCGGCCGTTATGGCGATCTGCGCCAGATCGAGGCGCGGGTGGACGCGAACTACACCCCTGATGGGCTGAACGTCCCGATCATTTTCCTCTCCAGCGACAAGATGATGCTCGAGGCGGTGATGCAGACCCGCGGCCCCATCCTGGAGATTTCGAAGATCCAGATCACTCAGGATAAGTCGAAGTATGCCGGCGGTTACATTTCCGTCCCGTTTGTGTGGGAGAATCTCGGCACCGATCGGCCGGTCCTGCCGCGGGATGGTGAAGTCGTGGTCGGGTTGCAATCGGAGAATCTCGACATCGCAAAGCTGGCGCGTGATCTCGGCCAGACGGCGCCGGTGGCAGGCCTGGCGAACATCAAGATCGACGCGTCCGGCACGCTGCAGGATCTCCGCGCCACGTTCGATCTGCAGCTGACGGGGTTGCGCAGCGATCAGCTGCAGGATTTCACACCCGGCACCTTCGCTCTGCGCGGCCGGGTCGAGAACAACCAGCTCCTCATCGATGGCCGGCTGGAGCAGGCGCGGATCAAGCCGGTGCAGATCGATGTGCGGATGCCGTTCGACGTCCACCGGATCGTGGAGGAGAAGGGGCTGCCGGATAACACCCCGGTCACTGGCACCGTGCGCATGCCGCGCAGCGAGTTGAATTTCGTCCGGCAGTTTGTCCCCGCCTTGCGCACGATTGACGGCAACGTGGCTCTGAATGTGGACATCGGCGGCACAATCGCCCGGCCGGTGCTGAGCGGCGCCGGCGACCTCAATATCAACGTGGCGCGGTTCGCCAATCCGACGCTGCCGGCGCTCTCCGCGTTCAGCGCGCGGCTGGTCTTCGCCGGCGACACGCTCTCCTTGCAGAAATTCCGCGGCGAACTGGCCGGCGGGCCCTTCACCGTCTCCGGACGAGTGGGCTTCCCGAAACTCACGGAGCCCACCCTGGACCTGCAGCTGCGCGCCGACGCGGTCCTCGTGGCGCGGAATGACAACCTCACCGCCCGCGCCGATGCGAACCTGCGCGTCGCCGGGCCCTTTAACGCCGCCAGCGTCACGGGAAGCATCGCCCTCACGAACAGTCGTTTTCTCAAGAACATCGATCTCATTCCCATCGGTCTGCCTGGACGCCCCGCGCCGCGCCCGCAGCCGCCGCGAACCCAGGAAGCGTTATCGTTCCCGGACCCGCCGCTGCGCGACTGGCGATTCGATGTGGCGATCACGACGAAGGATCCATTCCTGATCCGCGGCAACCTCGCGAACGGCGCCGCGATTGTGAATATGCGACTGGTCGGCACCGGCCTGCAGCCGGAGCTTACCGGGATGGTGCGGCTGCAGAATGTGGAGGCCACGCTGCCCTTCAGCCGGCTCACGATTGATCAGGGGTTCCTCTACTTCGATCCGGGCGATCCGCTGAACCCGCGCCTCGAGCTGCAGGGCACCTCGCTGATCCGCGATTACACCATCCGCGTGTTCGTTTACGGCACCGCGAATAATCCCGAAGCCGTTTTCACGAGTCAGCCGCCACTCCCGCAGGAGGAGATCATTTCGCTGCTCGCCACCGGCACCACGCGGGAGGAGCTGCTCGGCGGCGGCAACGTGCTCGCCGGGCGGGCCGCCATGTTGTTGATCCAGCAGCTCTACCGCAACGTCTTCAAACGGGGCGACCCCACCGGCGGCGACACCACTTCGTTCTTCGACCGCCTCGACCTCGATGTCGGCACCGTCGATCCGCGCACCGGCCAGCAATCGGCCACCGCCCGTTTTCGGGTGAACCAACAATTCGTCCTCATTGGAACTGTTGGAGTTGAAGGCGACTTCCGCGGTATGGTGAAATACCTGCTCCGGTTCCGATAATGTTCAAACGCGCCGCTCTTCTCTTTCTCGTTAGCGCGTGCGGTGTCGCAGCAGCCTCCGGACAAGGCGCGGTGAACCTCCCGCAGACCGAGCAACGCGACCGCGCGCAGCGGCAGGAATCCCGCCAGCAGGAGCGAGTGGCGCAGGCGGCGAATCTCGAGATCGTCGGCAACACTGCTTACAACGAGCAGGAGCTGCGCACGCACCTGAAGGAGCAGATCACGGCGATCGAGCAGTTCGGATTGTCGGCCGCGCGCGCCGATGACGCGGCCTTCTTTCTCGAGCTCTATTACCGGCAGCGCGGCTACGCCGATGTGAACGTCCGCTACGCGCTGCCCGGCGGGCGGCGGCTGCGGCTCACCGTGACGGAGGGGCCGCTCACCACCGTCACGAACGTCCAGTTCGTCGGGAACGAGAACCAGTCCGCCGAGAAGCTATTCGATTACGTCGCGGGACCGACGCGGGAGCGGAGCGCGCGCGGCCGGCGGGTGCTGCCGTTCGTCGCGGCAGATCTGGAAGAAGGCGCTGATCTGGTGCACCGCGTTTACGTGGCGGAGGGCTACCTCAACTCCATCGTGCAAGCGCCGCACTTCCGCTTCAACGCCGACCGCACTCAGGTGGAGGTCTTGATCGCGATCGTCGAAGGCCGCCAGTTTTCCTTCGGGAACATCGATTTCGCCGGCCGCATCATCTACGATCCCGACGAGCTCCGCACCGCGATGGCCGATGTGCTGGTGCAGCCGTACACCGCCAGTCGTCTCGCCGATATCCCGCGGCGGCTGCAGGCCTTCTTTAAAGAGCGCGGCTACTACGACGTGAAGGTCGATGCCGCCGGCAGACCGGAAGCAGCGCGCGACGGTCAGGTGCCGGTGCGGATCACCGTCTCGCCGGGGCCGCAGTATCAGTTCGCCGGGGCGACCGTCACCGGGCTGGAGCGGCTGCGCCCCAGCTACGTCACCCGCCGTTTCACTGCCCTCGATGGCCGCACCTACAGCCCGAAGCTGGTGGACGAGCGGTTCCGCAAGCTGATGCGCACCGGTTTGTTTAACATCCTGCAGGTGAAGCCCACCCCGGTCGGTGGCAATCAGCTCCGCATGGACATCACCGCCGAGGAAGCCAAGAGCAAGGAGCTCGGCTTCTCGTTAGGCTACGGCACTTATGTGGGGGCAATTGTCGGCGCCTCCTACCGCGACCGAAATTTGTTTGGCTATGGCCGGCCGATTTCCACCTCCGCGGAGTGGACCATGCGCGGCTATCGCGGTGAGATTCTGTTCGAGGATCCTTATCTCTTCGATACCGAAAACGAGCTGCGCATCCGCTTGTCGGCACTCACTTTTGATTTCGATGGCTACGACAAATTCGAGCTCGGTGGCCGGATTGAACTGAGCCGGCAGCTGACGAAGAGCTACCTGGTGGGCGTGTTTGTCACGAGTCGCTACGTGGACATCACGAAGGCTGAGATCCTGCCGCAGTTCCTGGGGCGCACCTCCTATCAGGTGAACTCGTTAGGCATGACGCAGACACTGGATCTGCGCAGCAGCCCGCTCGTGAATCCACGCGGGCTCATCGTCGATAACACTTTCGATGTCGCGGCCGACGCCTTCGGCAGCCAGGTGGAGTTCGTCCGCAGCACCCTGCGCGCGACCTATTACCTGCCGTTCAGCCCGCGGCAGCCGACCCTCGGCACGCCCGGCATTGATGCCGACCTCGACGAGGGTGGCTTCCGCCGCTGGTTTCAGCGGTCCTCCGTCGCTGTCGGCGCGCGGGTGGGGGTGATCCACGCGCTCCACGAAGGAGCCGACGATCAGCTCTATGATCTGCCAATCGACGAGCGCTTTTTTAACGGCGGCAGCAGCACGGTCCGCAGTTTCGGTGAACGCGATCTCGGCCCGCGGGATCGAGGTTTTCCGCTCGGTGGCGAATTTTTCAGCGTCTTCAACGTGGAATACACCTTCCCGATTTGGGGTGAACTGCTCGGCGCCGTCTTCGTGGACGCGGGGAACCTGTTGCCGAACGCGGAAGACGCCGGCTTCGCCGACATGCGTTACGCCGTCGGGGTCGGGTTGCGCTATAAACTGCCGATCGGCCCCATCCGTCTCGATTACGGTGTGAACCCCAACCCGCGCGCCGACGAAGACTTCGGTGCGTTCCACTTCAGCTTCGGCTTTGCGTTTTGAGGAGAGGCGACACTCCTGTCGCCTGTCTGGCACGAAGTTGATGAAGGCGACAAGAGTGTCGCCACCCCACCGTGAACTGCTGCACCTACCTGCTCCCCATCCGCCGCAGCGCCTTCTCCGCGGACGAGGCGACGGACTTCGCCACCTACTTCGAGCGTCTGCGCGCTGCTGGCTGCGAGGTCATTGTCGTCAACGGCTCGCCGGAGGAAGTCTTCACCCGCTCTGAGCTGGCGTGGGCGCCGCTCTGCCGGCACCAGCGGGTGGATCGCCGCTTCGGCTACCTGAACGACAAGGTGAACGGCATCCACACCGGCGTGGAGCTCGCCTCATGTGAGAAGATCATCCTCGCCGACGACGACATCCGCTACACGCCCGCCGACGTCGCGAAAATGTGCGAGCTGCTCGAAGAGTTAGAGATGGTGCGACCGCAAAACTTCCTTGCCCCGCTGCCGTGGTGGGCGCGGATGGAATCGGCGCGCATGCTGATCAATCGCGCCACCTTGCGCAGCGGCGATTATCCCGGCACCTGCGCCTTCCGCCGCTCCACGATGTTGCGCGTCGGCCATTACGACGGCGACGTGCTTTTCGATAATGAAGAGATCGTCCGGCATTTCGCCGCTGCCGGTGCGACCATCAACTACGCGATCGACTTCTTCATCCAGAAGAAGCCTCCGCAGCTGCGGAAATGGAAGGAGCAACGACCGCGACAAGCGTACGAAGACTTCGGGTTACGTGCGAAAACAGCATTGTTCCTCGCGCTGCCGTGCGTGCTCCTCGCGAGCGCGCTCTTCGGCGGCTGGTGGGGATTTCTGCTCTGCGTGGTGGCGATCTCCGTCTGCGCGATCGCGCTGGCGGGTGCCGGCGGCGCGCGCGGGGTGGCGTCCGATTACATTCCGGCCTGGCTTTGTTTCTACGCGCCTTGCTGGATCGTCGAGCGGACGATCAGCACCTACTGGGCGGTGTATTGGTATCTGCGGCACGGCGGCTACCCGTTCGGCGACCAGCTGCTGACGAAAGGCATCGGACGTGATTGGGTGGAGGGCGGCCGCATCGCCGCCAAGGCTGCGAAGCAGCGACAATCGTAGCGCAAGTTTCCAACTTGCCCTTTAGTGGGGGTGCAAGTTGCAAACTTGCACTACAAATGCATCACGAACCACTTGGCGACATCCCGGCGGACGTGTTCCGTCAGCACCTGCACGAAGTCGCCGATTGGATCGCCGATTACCGCGAGCAGATCGCCACGAAGCGTATCTCTCCCACGGCCTCGCCCGGCGCCATCCGCGCGCAAGTTCCCGCTGGCGCGCCGGAAGAACCGGAGCCGCTCACTGACATTCTCGCCGACGTCGATCGCATCATCATGCCGGGCGTGACGCACTGGGCGCACCCGCAATTCGCCGGCTACTTCGGTTCCACCACCACCGCGCCGGGCATCCTCGCGGAGATGATCACCGCCGCGTTGAACATCAACGCCATGACCTGGCGCACCTCACCCGCCGCCACCGAGCTCGAGCAGGTGGTGCTCGGCTGGCTGCAGCAGTGGCTCGGCTTTGGCGAAGAGTTCAGCGGGGTGGTTTACGACACCGCCTCCATCTCCACCATGCACGCACTGGCCGCTGCGCGGGAGGAGGCGAGCACCGCCATCCGCGCGCGCGGACTCGCCGGCCGCGACGATGTGCCCATGTTCCGCGTTTACGTTTCCGACCAGGCGCACAGCTCCATCGACAAAGCCTGCATCGCCCTCGGGCTGGGGGAGGAGAACGTCCGCCGCGTGGCCAGTGACGCCGAATTCCGGATGAACGTCGACGCCTTGGGCGAAGCCGTGGCTGCTGATGTGCGCGACGGCTACAAACCGCTCGCCGTGGTCGCGACCGTCGGCACCACTTCCACCGCGAGCGTTGACCCGGTGGTGGAGATCGCCAGCGTCTGCACCGAACACCAGATGTGGCTGCACATCGACGCCGCCTACGGCGGCGGGCTCGCGCTCCTGCCCGAATGCGCCTGGGTGACGAACGGCTGGGAGTATTGCGACTCGCTTGTCATCAACCCGCACAAGATGCTCTTCGTGCCGTTCGACTTCAGCGCGCTCTACGTGCGGAACATCGCCCGCCTCCAGAAGGTCTTCACCCTCGTTCCCGAATACCTGCGCGGCGACGCCGCCGGTGCCGAGATCAATTACATGGACTACGGGGTGCAGCTCGGCCGCCGTTTCCGCGCGCTCAAGGCGTGGATGGTCTGGCGCACCTTCGGCCGCAGCGGCATCGCCGCACGTATCCGCGATCACCTCCGGCTGGCGCAGCTCTTCACCGATTGGGTGAACGAAGACCCGCAGTTCGAGTTAGCCGCGCCGACCGTGATGGGCGTCGTCTGCTTCCGCCTCACCGCCAGCGAGGATGAGCAGAACAGCCGCATGGTGGAAGCGATCAACGCCGCTGGCGAAACATACCTCATGCAGACAAAACTCCGCGGCCGGGCCGTCATGCGCCTCGGCCTCGGCAATCTCCTCACCACCGAGGAACACGTCCGCCGCGTCTGGCAGATCATCCGCGAAGCTGCGGCCGGCCGTCACCATTGATCGCCGCGCCCGCCCGTTAATCTGCTTGACGCTGAGATGCTCCACCGGCAGAACTGGCGGGCTGTCATGACAGAAGGTGTTCGCCCGCTTCAATTCGTTCGCAGAGCCGCCGGCACGCTCCTCTTCACAGGCCTCGTCCTGATCAGCGGCAGCGGGCTCGCGCAGACGCCCCCGCAGTCCGTCGATCGCGCTCAGCTGCTGCGGACCCAGCCGCCCACACTCCGCGACGACGGCACCGGCGTCACCGGCACCGATAACGTCCACGCGGTGGCCAGCCCGAATGATCCCGACCTCGGCGAACAGGCGATCCTGAAACGCGCGGAAGAATACCAGGCGTTCACGTTCGTCGCCTCCGTGCCGCTCTCCTACACCTCGAATGTGGCGCTCGTCCGCAGGGGCGCGCAGGGTGATTTCCTCTTCTCCCCCAGCGTCGGGTTTCTCTATGCGCCACGAATCACCCGGACGCTTTACGGCACCATCGGCGTCGGCCAGCAGTTCTTCTATTATGATAAGTTCGGCGAGCTGAACTTCGGCAGCTTCGACGCGCAGGCGGGGCTCACCTACTCGCTGCCGCAGCTCCGCAACCTGATCGTGCGCGGCGCCTATCGCTACAATCGCCTCACGTTCGACGACAGCTTCGACGAGTTCTTCTCCAATCACTCCATCGCCCTGGGGGCGGAGATGCCGTTCCGGTTCGGCCGGGCACAGCAGCTTTCGGTCGGCCTCGATCTCGACTTCAGCCTCCATGCGGAACCCGCGCAACCGCGGCGCCACGATTACAGCGTGTTCGCCGGTTACGCGGTCAATCTCACTCGCGCCCTCACCTTAAACGCCGTCGGGCGGCTGGCGCTGCGGGATTACGTGCAGGGCGATCGCACCGACTTCAGCGCCATCCTCGCCCTCGGCGGCAGCTATCGCATCACCCGCTGGTTCAGCGCGAATGCCATCGCCACCTTAGCCACCAGCGATTCGAACATCAACGCGTTCGACTACGACGTCGTGAACCTGGGCGGCGCGCTCACGGTCGTTTACAAATTCTAGCCGGCTGTGGCGGGAAGTCTGTTTCCGCGCGTCGTGGCAGGGGCCGTCTTGCTCTGCGTTTTCGGCGCGGCGGCGGAAGCGGCGCAGGTCACCCGGGCGATCAGGAACGTGCAAGTCCTCCCCGCGCAGGGAGCAGCGAGTGCAGCGAAAGCGGGCACGCCCGTCCCCGACGGTGCTGCTCTCCGCACCGGACCCGACGCGCGCGCAGAGCTCACGTTTTCCGACCGCACCGTCACGCGACTCGGCGGAAAAACCATCCTGCGCGTGAAAGCCAGCGCCCGCGATCTTCACCTCGAGGAAGGTGCCGTTCTCTTCCACGCCCCGCGGCAGGCTCGCGGCGCACGGATCGCCACCGGCACGATCACAGCGGCCATCACCGGCACCACCGGCTTGGTGGAGCGGTTCGGCACCGCCTACTTCAAGCTCCTCGTGCTCGAGGGAACCGCGCGCGTGTTCGTGCCGAAGCTGGGTGAATCCGTGCTCGTCACCGCGGGCCAGATGTTGATCAGCAAACCGGACGCACGCGTGCTGCCGGAGCCGGTGCATTTCAACATCGAGCACCTCTACCGCACCTCGCTGCTGACGCGGCGCGAGTTCGCGCCGCTGCCGAGTCACGACGCCATCCTCCAGGCTATCCGGAAGCAGAAGAGCGATCCGAAGTTGCTCGAGACGAACCTGATCATCTACGGCCGCGGCACCCTCGTGAACCTGGTGGAGTCCACCCCCACACCGGCTGCGGCCAAGCCGCCCACTTCTCCGGCGCGCGCGGGAAAACGGTAGAATTCGCGTGCAACCCGGCAGCCGTTCTGCTGAAATCGCCAAGTTCCGATAAATAGTTGGCCGTTATGGCCCCGCTTCCGCGCATTACCATGAAGATGCTCCCCCTCCTTTACGTGCCTCTGCGTCGCGCCTTTAGGCTGCTGCCATACGCTACCGCGGCTCTGGTGTTAACCACGGCTCCCCTCGGCGCCACCCCCCTGAAGGAGGCGCGGGTCACGCACATTATCCGGGAGGTGAAAGTGCTCCCGGAACAAGCCGCACCACGCGATGCAGCCTTAAACGATTTTATCCGCGAGGGAGCAGCGCTCCGCACCGGCGTCCAGTCGCGCAGCGAAATCACCTTCCCCGATGAGACGCTGGCGCGGCTGGGCGCGAATACGATTTTCTCCTTCAAAGAAGGCACGCGCAGCATGGAGCTGGGCGGTGGCGCCATGCTTCTGCGCGTCCCGAAAGGAGCAGGCGGAGCTACGATCAAGACCGCGGCGGTGACGGCGGCGATCACCGGCACGACCGTGCTGATGGAGCATCACCGCGGCGGCTCCACAAAATTCATCGTGCTCGAGGGGCGCGCGCGCCTCACGTTGAACGCCACCGGCGAGTCCAGGGAAGTGGAAGCAGGCGAGATGATGGTCGTCGGATCGGAGGCGACGGTTCTGCCCGATCTGGTCGAGGTGGATCTGGAGCGGATCATGCAGACCTCCGCGTTGATCAACGACTTCGCACCGCTGGCGAGTCTGCAGCTGATCACGCAGCAGGTGGGCGCGCAGCAGGAGAGAACTCAGGATCCCTTTGCAGCTGCGGCCGCGACCACGAGCGGCGGAGTCACGATCGGCCAGGCCCCGATGCTGGCGATGCTCGACAGTGTCACGGCGCGGGCGGACGCCGATCCGGAATTAACTCCGAGCCCGACCGCAACCGCGACAGTTTCACCCACAGCGACGCCGACCGCGACGTCCACGCCCACTGCTACGGCTACAGCGACACCGACTGCCTCGCCTACCGCAACCGCCACCCCGACAGCGACGCCCTCAGCCACACCGACTGCAACACCCACCGCTTCGCCAACAGCGACCCCGACACCGACACCAACCGCCACAC
>JACCZQ010000082.1 GCA_013695905.1 Chthoniobacterales bacterium | reverse complement strand
ATCAAGGTGATGGGCAAGGAGGTCGATCTTCGTATCTCGATCCTGCCGACGGCGCACGGCGAAAAGATCGTGATCCGTATTCTCGACAAGACAGCGCTGAGCGGGTCAATCGACCAGATGGGGATGGACCAGGGCACGCTCGACAAGTTCAAGAAAGCGATCGACGCACCGCACGGGATGATCCTTGTGACCGGCCCGACAGGTTCCGGTAAGACGACGACCCTTTACTCGGTGCTGCAGGAGTTAAACAATCCGCAGTACAATATCGTGACGGTCGAGGACCCGATCGAATACGAGCTGGTCGGCATCAACCAGGTGGCGGTGCGCGCGGACATCGGTCTCGATTTCTCCGCGGCTCTCCGTTCGATCCTGCGTCAGGATCCGGACATCGTGATGGTGGGTGAAATTCGTGACAACGAAACAGCCGACATCGCGGTGAAGGCGGCGCTCACCGGCCACCAGGTGCTCTCGACCTTGCACACGAATGATGCGGCGGGTGCGATCACGCGTCTCGATGACATGGGCATCGAGCCGTTCCTGATCTCGAGCTCGGTCATCATGACCTGCGCGCAACGTCTGGTGCGCCGCGTCTGCACGAATTGCCGCGAAGAGTTTGTCCCGGAGCCGGAGATGATGGAGCGGCTCTCCCTGGCGAAGATGGAAGGTGCCGTCTTCTATCACGGGGTCGGATGTGATCGGTGCAAGGGGCGCGGCTATCTGGGACGTGTCGCGATTATCGAGGCGCTGCCGGTGAGTGAGTCGATCCGACGCTTGATCATCAAACGCGCTTCCGCCGCGGTGGTGAAGAACCAGGCGGTCAGCGAAGGCATGAAAACGCTCCGCATGGTGGGCATCGATAAGGCGCTGGAGGGGATCACGACGCTGGAAGAGATCTGGCGCGTCACGGCGGAGGATCATTAGCCATGAACATTCCTTTCCTGAGTTATTTCAAAAAGAAGCCAAAGGCGGAGCCGGTGCCTGCGCCCGCGCCAGTGCAGAAGCCGAGCAGCGAACGGCTGAGCAAAACGGTGATGCCGAGCGCACGCTCGCATCCGGCTTTTGATCACGCGCACGGCTCCGGGAACGGCGCGGTGGCGACGACCGCTCCGCCCGTGCCGCGGACGGTGGCGTTCGGCGGCGGAAACGGCTCGGGGCAGAGTGTCATCCCGGCTTCGAATGGTCTGCCGCCAGCGGTCGCTCTGGCGCTGGAGCCGCGCGTGGAGCGGGCGATTTCGATCGATCTGGCCGATGTCATCGCGCAGATGCCCGAGGGATTGGTGCGGCCGATCCAGGAGGGCGACATGAGCCGGCGCGTTCTCCTGAAAGCGGCGGAATTGGAGCGCGGCATGGCGAATGGGAAGCCGATGGTTTCGATCGCCACGATCTACCAGCAGGTGCCGGAGATCTTCCTCCGGCCGATCGAAGCGCCCGATACGACCCAACTGCACCTGCCATTCCAGAAGGTGCTGGAGCAATTTACGACCCTGCAGACGCGCAGCGACCAATACCGCGACCAGGCCGTGCCGCAGGTGGAGACCCCTTTCCTCCGCGTGGCGCTGGAGGATGGCTCGCAGTTTGGCACGCCCCTGCAGCAGCTGGAGACCTGTGAGCCACCGCCCGTCCGGCTGGAACCCGCCACTGCGGAGTCCCTGGCGGCTGCGGAACCGGAGCCGGCTTCACAACAGGCGATCCGGATCTCGGTGCCGGGTGTCACCCCTCCAGCCGTCAACGGCAACGGAGCAGCGGACACGGCGCAGAAACCGGTCGCGCTGCGCATGCCGACAGCGCCTTCCGCACCGACAGCAGACACGCCAGCAGCCGCGCCGACCAGCCATGCCCCGTCCGCCGCGGCGCCGGCTCGCATTCCTTTTAAACTTTCACCCAATGGAACGGACGCGCCTGCCATCGAGAGTGTTCCAGCCTCAGGTGGGGCGTCCGTTCCGACCAGCACTCCCGCGCCCGTTCGCATTCCCTTCCAGCTCAACCCGCCGGCAGAGGAAGCTTGTCCGAAAGGCGAGCCGTGGCTGACGAAGGATAACTTCGAGACGGCCGGCGAAGCTGCCCCCGCGGCGGACGGTGCCCCGGCGCCAGACAAGCCGCCGACTGTCTCGCTGCCTCTGAAGCCAATTTTCCTCAGCCTGCCGCCGGCGCAGGTGAAGGGTGACTTCGACGACATGCCTGGAGCGCTGCGCGTGGAGCTGCCGTTCTCGATCATCGAACCGCAACTTGCCCTGGGACGAATCGCGGTGACGCCGGAACAATTCGCTGCGGCGTTGCCGGAAGAGTTCCGCGGTTTGTTTGACGAAACCGTGGCGGGCGGAGTGGTTCTGCCGCTGCACGAGGTCTTAAAGAATTTGCCCGCGGCGACGCTGCGGATGCGCGAAGACCAGGAGGAACAGGAAAAGGGAGCCAACTTTGCCACGCCGTTCTCCGCGAAGGCTGAGGAAGACGCGAAGCGGTTCAATGTCGCACCGACTCCGAT
>JACCZQ010000080.1 GCA_013695905.1 Chthoniobacterales bacterium | reverse complement strand
GAAAATTCCTGCCCGCCGCACAAGTCGCAGGTGCGGCCGTGTTCCTTCGGATTGCGGGGGTGCGCCGCCGTTCACAGCGGCCATGGTGAAGGGATCATGCCGAAAGTGCGAGCGGTTCCTCAGCTGGCGAGGAGCTGGTTGCTGTAGCGCGGGTCGTGCGACACGTCGTCGCCTAACCAATCGGGCGGCTGGAATTCCCCCGCCGATTGTTCGTCGCGGAACTCAACCTCCGCCACCACGAGGCCTTCGTGGCGGCCGGAGTAAACGTCGATCTCGACGAGGTGATGTTCGAGCGGAATGTGGTAGCGAGTTTTGGTGAGGCGTTTGCCTTTTGTCGCGGGCCAGAGGGTGGTGAATTGCACCGCGGTTAGCTCCACCTCCCGCTCCTCGCGGCCGATGGCGAGGTTGCGCTTGAAGGCCAGCGAATGCTGCGCGCCAGCTTTCCGGAGGCGCACCTGCACACCTCTCGGGGCAATGGCGAGATAACCCTGCGCGATCGCGACATGCGGATACGCGGCGAGATTCTCCGGCAGCTGCCGCACGAGAAATTTCCTCTCGATCTCGCGGTGCGATTCGCCACCGGCGCTCATCTTCTTCAATTCAGCCCCTGGGGCAGCGTCGCGGCCAGTTCTTCGATCACGCCCTTTAGTTTCTGCGTGCCGATCGGCTTCGACAGATGCGCGTGAAAGCCAGCTTCGCGGCTGCGCGCCTTATCGTCCTCGGTGCCGAAACCACTCACCGCGATGCCGACCATGCCGGAGCTGGCGCGCAGCTCGCGCATGAGATCGTTGCCGTGGCCGTCGGGTAATCCGAGATCGCTCACCAGGAGATCAAATTTCTTCTCGACCGCGAGCTGCAGCGCCTGCTGCACGGTGGCGGCATCGGCCACGCTATGGCCCCAGCGCTCGATCAACCGGTGCAGCGTGCGACGAGTATCGTCGTGATCTTCGACCAGCAGGATGCGCAATGGATTCCCAGGCGCCGCGGCCGGAGCAGGCGCAATTCCCGAGGCTTCCGGCGTGGCGCTCGTCGTCTGCAGTTCGATCCTGAAGACCGTCCCCTGGTCGCGTCCGCGGCTGCTCACCTCGATCGTGCCGCCATGCGCCTCCACCAGCGCCTTCGAGAGAGCGAGACCCAGGCCGAGTCCGCCGAAGCGTCGGCTGATCGAATCATCCGCCTGCCCGAACGCATCGAAGATCCGCGGCAACGCCATTGCCTCGATCCCGATCCCGTTGTCCTCGATCTCCACCGTCACACGCTCGCCTTCGCCCCGTGTGCGGATCGTGATCTCCCCTTCAGCCGGCGTAAATTTCACCGCGTTCTGGAGCAAATTCCAAAATGCCTGGAGCAGCCGCGGCCCGTCGCCTTCCACGTGCGGATTCGCAGCGCCGAGCTCCAGCGTGGCGGCGATATGTTTCCGCGACACATCTGTCGCGCAGATGCGGAGCGCGTCCTTCAGCACAGAATGGAGCGACACGACCTGCCGGTCCATGCGCAGCTTGCCCTTCGTGATGCGGGTCACGTCTAACAAGTCGTCGATCAGCCGCGCCTCCAGCTCCACATTGCGCCGGATCAACTCCACCGCTTCGCTCACCGGCGGCGGCAAATCCTCGCGCGCGTGCAAATCCATGATGCTCGCCAGCACCGGCGTGAGCGGCGTGCGCAGCTCGTGCGAGAGCACCGCAATGAAATGATCCTTGGCGCGATTCGCCGCGTTCGCCGCCTCCTCCGCCTGTACCAGCTCCGTGATGTCCGTGTTTGTGCCGAACCACAGCACCACCTTGCCGGCGGAATCGCGGAACGGCATGGCGCGGGAGAGATGCACGCGGAATTCCCCATCGTGACAGCGCAGCGGGAAGGTGTCTTCCCACGGCTCCTCGCTAGCGAGCGCCGCCGTCCAGCTCTCGATGATGCGCGGCAATTCCTTCTCGTCATGGACGCGCTGCCAGCCCCACCCCTCCATCTGTTCCGGCGTGGCGCCGGTGAATTCGTACCAGCGCTGATTGTACCAAAAAAGCCATCCGTCCGGCCGCGCCATCCAGGCGAGCTGCGGGATCGAATCCGCCAACTGCCGGAAACGCGCCTCACTTTCGAGGAGCGCGCTCTCATGTTCCTTCCGCTCCGTGATATCGAGGAACGTGCCCATGCATTGCGTCGGTCGGCGTTTCGCTCCCGTGCCTTCGAAAAACGCCCGCGCCCGCACTCGAATCCAGCGCACCACCCCGTCCGTCCGCACGATTCGCTGCTCCACATCGAACTCATCCAGGTCCTCGGCCGGATCGAGCGCCACGCTCACCGCCGCCATCACCTTCGCCCGATCCTCGGGATAAAACTGCGCCTGCACCCTGGAAAACGTGAGCGGCTCCCCCGCCGACCAGCCGTAGATCGCGCGTGCCTGCTCATTCACCACCACCGCATCGGTCCGCAGATCGATCTCAAACGTCCCCATCTGCGCGATCGTCACCGCCAGCTTGAAGCGCTCCTGGCTTTGCCGCAGCTGCTGGTTGGTGCGGAGCAACTCCTGAGTCCGCCGCACGATCTCCGCCTCCAGATGCGCCGAGCGTCCCTCCAGTAGCTCGAACCCCTCCGCCTCGCGTCCTTCCTCCTGCTCCGCCCGCACAAATGGCGTCACGTCCTCCACCCGGTGCATGATGAACGCCAGCTCGCCCCCGGGCGCGAACACCGGCGAATTGATCGTGCTCCAGTAGCGTTCCTCCGTGCCGCCGCCCTCCGCCTCCGGCAGCTCCATCGGGTAGGAGTGCACCGCGATCGCATCCGCGCAGAGCTCCGCCTTCACCCGTTCCAGCGAGGCGAGCAGCGTGTCCATGCCACCCTCCACGCGCGAGAGCGGCAGCTCCGGGAAGATGTCGAACAACCGATGCCCGGAGAGCTGCTCCCGCGTCGTGAAAGTGACCGCGAGATACGCGTCGCTGATCGAGACAATCGTGTAATCGTCCGGCTTCAAAACCAGGTATGCGCCCGCCGTGGACTCAAAAAGGGCGCGGTAATGCGCCCGCTCTTCCTCCGTCTTGTCAACGAACTGCTTCGCCGACTCCGTCAGCAGCCGATCGAAAAAAGTGTGCACCACCGTCTCCGCGTGCTGCCGCCGTTCCCCGGTGAACTGCGGGTGCTGCTCCGCGTAGGTCGAGAGATACTCCACCGAGATGATGCGGCGGAGGATTCTCGTCTCGCGCACCAGCTCGCCGAATTCGAATCCCTGCCACCAGCGATGTTCCCCGTGCGCCTGCGCGTGCTCGGCGCTGCGTTCGCGCGGCGCGGGACGCTGGCGCAGGGTGTCGGCGAAATCTTCGAAGACCAGGGGCAGATGATCCATCAGCTGCTCGTGCGGCAAACGCGTGGAGGTGGTGATCGCCGGATCGGTCCGCACCGCCTCGACCCAGCGGCGCGTGATCTCTTCGCGATGCTCGGAAAAGAATTCCGCCAGCTCTTGGAGATCTGAGTCAGCAGGCATCGTGCACAATCTCTTCGAATCTCACCTGCTGTTCGATGGCGGGAAAACAACACATCGTCCAGCGCTGTTTTCGAACAGGAGCCAGGCCGCCGCGGAACACAGCCATTTTGGCTGTGCGGCCACCGGACATTTCCCGGCGGAACACAGTCATTTTTGGCTGTGCGGCCACCGGACATTTTGTCCGGTGAATTCCCGCCGGGCTAAAAGGCCGGCTGCCGCACAGGCTGAAAGCCTGTGTTCCGGAGAGGAGCGTCTCCAGCTCTCCGAACCGCATCGCCTTTACCAGATGATGATCGAAACTCCGGCTGCAGATTTGTCGCGGCTCAGGATTTCGCCAGCTCCGCCAGCTCGGCCTGCAGCTTTTGCTGGCGTTCGTGCAGGCTCTTCAGCCGGAGTTGCCAGCGGTGCAGCTGAATGCTGAGCTGATTGATGTAGCCGGTGATCTCGGTGCGTTGCGACTCGTTTTCCTTCAGCTGCCGCTGCAGATCTGAGATTTTCAGTGCCTCGGCGGAGGAATCTTCCAGCGCCGGATTCGGGACCGTGGTCGGTTCACCGCACTTCTGACAAGTGAGCTGAAGGCCAGCCGCGGCGGCATCGACGACAAAGCTGGTGGCGCAGTGCTGGCACGCGAAGACGATGTCGTTATTTGGTGGAGGGGCTGGAGCGGTCGCGCCGCGGCTCGGTTGCATCGTAACCTGTGAGTAGCAGGAGACATACCGCAGAGCGGGGGATGTGAACGGTGAACCGTGATCCGTAAGACGTCCGCCGCGTGCCGGCGGCGATGGAGCGATCACTGATCACCATTCCGCTCACCCGACTCCGCCCGCTCCCGCCGCTCGCGACGATGCTTCCGCTTCATCTTCAGGATGTGGCGGTGGCGCAATTTCATTTCCTTGAGTTGCTCCTGCTGCTCGGGCGTGAGATGCGGCGCCATCTGCTGGTGCGATTCCTCGAGCGTGGCGGCGACGCGGCGGCCGGTCTCCTCGCGGATGGCGCTCAGCTTGCGCGCGGTGTCTTCGAAGATGGGGCGGGTTTGCGCCACCTGCTCGGGCGTGAGGTGCAGTTCGCGCTCGAAACGTTCGATCATCCGCTCGGTCATCCGGGGCGGCGGACCTTGATGCCGGGTGACGTGGTGGTGCTTCGCACGCCAGGCGCCGGCGAAAACGCCTGTCGCCACGCCCGCGATGAAGACGAGGACGAAGCCGAGGGCGAAGAGCCATTTGAGTTTCGCGGTCATTCGCCGAGTCCGGTCTCGATAGCGGTGTCGGCAAAGGCATAAACGTCGGAATAGGCCTCGCCAAGATCACTCTGTTCTTCGAATTGCCAGTACGCTCCGCCGGTCGCGAGAACTGCAATGATGGCGGCGCCGACGGTCACCCGTCGCACCAGCCGGAGCAGCTCGGGCGCGTCGCCCATTCGAGATGGGCCATCGCGCCAGCGCGCGACGACGCGCGTGGCGAAACCAAACGGCGCCGCTGCGGGCGCGGCTGCATCTTCGCCGCGCGCGGCGCGCAGCAGCCGGTGCAGCCTGGCATGGGCGTCATTCATTGCTTCTCCTTCGCGGCGAGGCGGTTCATTTGCTGTTTCAATTTCTGGCGGGCGCGGAAGGCTCGCACTTTCACGAGCGGCGCGCTCCAGCCGGTAAGTTGCCGGATTTGGTCCACGGTTTTTTCCTGGAGATACATGAGGTCAAGCACGAGGCGTTCCGCGGGTTTCAACGCGAGGAGCAAATGCTCCACCAGATCGCGTGTCGCCAGCTGCTGGTCGGCTCCGAGTTCATCCTGCGCGACGGAAAGGTGATCCAGCACCGCCTCCTGCTCAACGCTGAGATCGGCGCGGCGCAGCTCGGGGCGAGATTTCTCGGCGGCGATCGCGTTCAGGCAGGTGTTTACGCTGATGCGCGAGACCCAATGCTCCAGCGGCACGGTCCCGGAGAATTGGTGCAGTTTTTGAAACATCTTAATAAAAATCATCTGGCACAGGTCTTCTTCCGCGGCGTGGGCGGGGCGATGCGAGCGGACCAGCTTCGCCACCAACGGGTAGAGATGCTCGACCAGCGCACGCGCCGCATCGTCGTCGCCGCGCAAGGCAGCCGCCACGAGCGTGCGAGCGTCGAGTTCATCAGGCATCCGCTCCACAGTCTATCCACACTGTTCGGTATGACAGCGCCGGAGCGCGTCCGGTTACACAATTTTCCACGGCAGCTCTGCGGCGGGATTTTTTTTCCGAAAATTGTGTAACCGTGAGGCGCGTGGCGCGGTCATCCCTTGTAACAACAGCGCTCCACTAAGGGGCGCCCCAAACAGACCACAAACAGGAAAAACAAACATTGATGAAAAAAGCATTACTGACACTCGCGCTCGCCTCTGGGCTGGCGCTCGGCGGCACATCCGCACTCCAGGCCCACGAACACCGCGGTGAAGGCCACGGCAAGCGCGGCGGCTACAAGATGATGGGCGGTCACTCGTTCAAACATCTGAAGGAGGACCTCAACCTCACGGCCGAACAAGAGGCGCAGGTGAAGCCGATCCTCGAGCAGGCGAAGCCGCAGATGAAGGCGATCCAGGAAGAGGCGATGCAGAAGCGTAAAGCCGTGATGGACAACACCGCAGCGCAGATCCGTCCGATCCTGACCGCCGAGCAGCAGCAGAAGCTGGACGCTCTCCAGGCCGCGCAGGAAAAGATGCGCGAAGCCCGCCAGGAGATGCGGCAGGCAAGGCGCGACGCGAAGACGCAATAACGCGACACCAGTCGCGAGTGAGTGCAAAGGCGGGGCCGGGTCGGCCCCGCCTTTTTTTGTAATATCAGCGGCGCGAGATTCTGGACCGGCCATCGCGAGAAATCTACGGTAGCGACATGCCGGCGCAGAGCGAGAGTGCCCAAGCTCCGGAACGCGACATACTGTCGCGTATCGACCTTTGTATCCGGGACGAGTGTTATTCTTAAGTCGTGTCATCCCAGCAGCTTAGGGCTTAAAAAGCCTTTCGGTATATGGATTGCTAAAGAGTTCCTCGACCGCACCGGCGCGGTTCGCGAAAGGACTACAATATTATGGCGAAAGTTTTAGGTATCGATTTGGGCACGACAAACTCCTGCATGGCTGTCATGGAGGGCGGCGATTCCGTTGTGCTGGAGAATAGCGAGGGCGCACGCACGACCCCCTCGATCGTCGCATTCTCGAAAAACGGGGAGCGGCTCGTCGGTCAGGCCGCCAAGCGTCAGGCGGTGACCAATCCCGCCAACACAGTTTTCTCCGTGAAGCGGTTCATGGGCCGCAAGTTTGATGAAGTCCGCGAAGAAGAGCATCGCGTGCCTTACAAAATCGTGAAGGCGGCGAATGGCGACGCGCACGTGCAGGTGGAAGTGAATGGCGAGAAGAAGACATTCAGCCCGCCAGAAATCTCCGCGATGATCCTCGCGAAATTGAAATCCGACGCGGAAGCGAAGCTCGGCGAGAAGATCACGCAGGCAGTCATCACAGTGCCCGCTTACTTCAACGACTCGCAGCGCAACGCCACCAAGGACGCCGGAAAGATCGCCGGCCTCGAAGTTCTCCGCATCATCAATGAGCCGACTGCAGCGTCGCTCGCTTACGGCCTCGACAAGAAAAAGGACGAGAAGATCGCCGTGTATGACCTCGGCGGCGGGACGTTCGACATCTCGGTGCTGGAGATCGGCGATGGCGTCTTCGAAGTGAAGGCGACCAACGGCGACACGCACCTCGGCGGCGATGATTGGGATAACATGATCATCGACTGGATCGTCGCGGAGTTTAAGAAGGACTCGGGCGTCGATCTCTCGAAGCAGGCCGACGCGATCCAGCGCATCAAGGAAGAAGCCGAGAAGGCGAAGATCGCGCTCTCCAGCTCGCAGGAATACGAGATTAACCTGCCGTTCATCACGGCGGACGCGAGCGGACCGAAGCACATCCAGAAGAAACTCACCCGCGCGAAGCTGGAGCAGCTCACGGACCCTCTTTTCGAGCGCACGATCAAGCCGGTGAAGGATTGTTTGGCCGACGCCAAGCTCTCCACCAGCGAGGTGAACGAACTCGTGCTCGTCGGTGGTATGACGCGCATGCCGAAGGTCATCGAGACCGCCCGTCAGTTGATTGGCAAGGAGCCTCACAAAGGCGTAAACCCCGACGAAGTCGTGGCAATTGGCGCGGCCATCCAAGGCGGCGTGCTCAAGGGCGACGTGAAAGACGTGCTGCTCCTCGACGTAACGCCGCTGACCCTGGCCATCGAAACCGCCGGCGGTGTGGCGACGCCGATGATCCCGCGTAACACGACGATCCCGACGCGCAAGTCGCAAATCTTTTCGACCTACAGCGACAACCAGCCGGGTGTGGAGATCAAGGTCTTGCAGGGCGAGCGTCCGCTCTCTCGCGATAACAAGAACCTCGGCACGTTCCACCTCGACGGCATCCCGCCGGCCCCGCGTGGTACGCCGCAGATCGAAGTGACTTTCGACATCGACGCCAACGGCATCCTCCACGTCTCCGCGAAAGACCTCGGCACCGGCAAGGAGCAGAAAATCTCCATCACCGGCAGCTCAGGCCTCTCGAAAGAAGAAGTGGAGAAGATGCAGCGTGACGCCGAGGCTCACGCCGAAGAAGACAAAAAGGCGAAGGAAGCCATCGAGATCAAGAACAACGCCGACACGCTGGCTTACCAGTGCGAGAAGCAGCTGAAGGATCTTGGCGACAAGGTTTCAGGCGACAAGAAGCAGCAGGTCGAGGACGCCATCAAGGCGGTGCGCGACGCCATCGAGCGGAACGACACCGACGCGATGAAGAGCACCTACGAGGATCTGCAGAACAAGTTCCAGGAGATCAGCGCCGACCTCTACAAACAAGCCTCCGCCCAGGCCGGCCCCATGCCCGGCGCAGAAGCAGGTGGCGAACGCCCACAGCCGCAGGCGGAACCCGACACCGATGGGCCACGCAAGCAGCATGGCGACGTCGTGGACGCGGAGTTCGAGGTCGTGGACGAAGATAAGAAGTAACTTTAACAGCAACAATTTGCCGGGCGTTCGTAAGGAACACCTGACGAGCGCCGGCATTAACCAAAAGACAAGAAGGAGTAACTAAAAACACATGGCAATTAATGTAAGACCACTCGGAGATCGTGTGCTGGTGCAGCCGATCGAAGAGCAGGAAGTAAAAAAAGGCGGGATCATCATCCCCGACACCGCCAAGGAGAAACCGCAGGAAGGCAAAGTCGTCGCTCTCGGCACCGGCAAACTCGATGACAACGGCAAGAAGGTCGAGTTCACCGTGAAGAGCGGAGACAAGGTGCTCATCTCCAAATACGGCGGCACCGAAATCAAAGTGGACGGTGAGTCCTACTTGATCATGCGCGAGGACGATA
>JACCZQ010000055.1 GCA_013695905.1 Chthoniobacterales bacterium | reverse complement strand
GCTCACCATTCCAGGATTGGCCGTTCGTGATGCTGAGGACGCGGCGGCGGGTCGGGGAAATCGGCCGCATCCGGAAAGTTCTCTGCAAAGTAGCGCGCGACATCGTTCAGGGTTTTGAACTTCGGTTTCGGCTTGGGCTTCAATTTGGTCATATCGCTGAAAGAGGAGAAGCAGGAACGTGAGTAGGAAGACGTCTGCCGATGTTCAAGCTGGTCCGCTTTAGACGCGACAAACTCGCTCAGCGCGATGGAGGATTACGACGGACAAGTTGCCACAGGTGCGCTGCAGTGCGTTCGTTTAACAGATGAAAATAGCGATTGCAGGTGGTCGCGCAGGACGTCGGCCAGCGGGAGGCGCAGGGTCAGCTTGCCGAGTTGGATCTTGATCTGCATTTCCCAGACACTCGCGAGGCTGAGGTGGAGGCTGTTTGTCGGTGACTGGCAGGCGGCCAGCGCAGCGGTGCTGAGCTTCGCGTGGTGGCTGTACCACCAAATGAAAGCGTGGGTGTCGAGAAGCAGCTTCACGCGTCCTGCCCGAGCCAAAACTCATCGGGCAGCGGTTCGTCGAAATCCGGTGCGACCTCCGCTGCACCCTCGTGCAGGCCGGCGATGCGCGGAGCCGCTCCCGTCGCGGAAGGCCCGGCGGCCGGGCGCAATTGCGCGGCAAGAAATTGAAACAGGGCCTCTTTCTGCCCAGTCGGCAGCGTTTCGACGGCGGCTTCGATTTCAGCAAGCGTGCTCATGGCTGGGAAACTAACATCTGCGACGGGACGACTTCAAGACCGGCACCTCGACGATGGTGGTGCGCATGGCGAGCGGGAGTTTTCCTTCGAGGGCATCAGCGTGTTCGCGCAAGGCGGCGATGAGCCGTTCGGCGTCAAACTCAATCTCAACCGGGGTGTGGCGGGATTTCCGCCTCGATTTCATGGCTCCTATCGAATCACAGGATGACTGGTCCGTCCCTAAGTTTCTTCGCGACTACCGTGCGCGCCCGCGCCAGCCAGGCATCCAATTCGGGTTCGGTCTTGAGGGTGGCGGCGGGTAGCGTGACGCGCACGGCCTTCGGCTCTAACAAGCGTGCGGCTTCGTCGAGCGCGCGGATGAAGCGGGCCGGCACGGCATCACAGAAATCGCGTCGCGCCGCGAGCGATGAAGCCCGGACGGCTGAGAGGATCTCTTCATCGGTGGCAAGCGGCGCGACCGCGGGAGCGGTCAATTGATGCACTCGCGCGAGGTCATCCCGTTGCGCCGGTGTGAGCTTCTTCCAGGCGTCAGATGCATTCAGCTGCGCGGCTCTTTCGGCGAACGTCTCGGTGATTGTGGTTTGCACCGCGGTGAGCGCTCCTCGCAGTGCGTTCGTCAACTTTTGCGTCAGTGCAGGAACCGGATCGGGATCGTTGAGCAACGCCCGCTGGGCCTCGATCGCGGCCACACTGGTGGCGATCTCAGCTGCTTCCGGCAGCCCGGTCGCATGCTGATGAAGTTCCCGGAGCCGGTCCCACGCCGCTCGGCGTTGCGAAATTGAGTCGGCCGTCTTCGTCCATTGATCGACCCAGCCTTCGAGTTCCGATTTGCGATCGAAAATCGACAGTCCTGGTCGTGCCACTTGTCGAGCAACCGACCGACGGCGCCTGGCGTGCTGATGCCGGCAAGATCTTCGATTCGCACCGCACTTGCTCCACAGTGAAGAGTCGAGCGCGGAGCGAGCTGCCGTTCGCCTCGCTGCAAGTTGTGCAGCAGCACAATTTGGTCATATCGCTGAAAGAGGAGAAGCAGGAACGTGAGTAGGAAGACGTCTGCCGATGTTCAAGCTGGTCCGCTTTAGACGCGACAAACTCGCTCAGCGCGATCGAGGAGTACGACGGACAAGTTGCCACGGGTGCGCTGCAGTGCGTTCGTTTAACAGATGAAAATAGCGATTGCAGGTAAAGGCGGCAGCGGAAAAACAACGATCGCCGGGATTCTGACACGACTGCTTGCTGAGCGTGGGCAGGAAGTCTGGGCGATTGATGCGGATAGCAATCCGAACTTCGGCGTCACGCTGGGGCTCACCGCGGACACGATGAAGGCTGCGAAACCGATGCCGCCGTCCATTCTGAAAGAGGTCGCGATGGAAGGTGGGAAGACTGCGATGCAGCTGGCGATGCCGGCCCGGCGCGTAGCGGAAGAGTTTGGGACGCGCGTCTCGGATCGGGTGACGTTGCTCGGCATGCACACGATCGAACACGCCGGCGCGGGGTGCGCGTGCGGTGGGCATGCGCGGGTGCGGAATCTTCTCAGTGGGATCTTTAAGGAAGAAGGGGTGACGACGGTCGTCGATATGGAAGCGGGCCTGGAACATTTAAGTCGCGGCACGGACCGACACGTCGACATGCTGCTGCTCGTGACGGAGCCGTATTTCAAGGCGCTGGAGACAGCGCGACGCGCGGCGGAGCTGGCGCGCGAACTCGGCATCCCGCGGATTGTGGCGGTCGCGAATAAGTTTCGCAGTGATGACGATCTCGCGGCGATCCGCAATTTTGCGCAGAAACACGATCTCGAGATTGTCGGCGAGATCCCCTACGACGAAGAGATTCAACGCGCAGATCTTGCCGCCGAACCGCCGCGTCTTGATGGCGACCACGCTGCCGTCGCGGCTGTGCGCAAGATGGTCGAGCGGTTGCAGGTGTGACCTTCGCCTTCTTGACGAGCGCGCCACTTGGGGTCTAACCTGCAGTCGTTAGGAATTAAGGTGCCATATGAAAAAGATCTTTGCCTCCGCTGCTCTTGCTCTTGTCGCCGCACCAGCCGCGCTCTTCGCGTGTGATGGCGGAACGACTGGTTTTGATCTGCCAGCGCCTCCGCCTCCGACGGTTGTGGAAAGCGTTTTCAACTCGGTTTCGAGTAACGCCTGGTTATTTATTGGTCTTGCGGCCGGCACCTTGATTGGTGCAGTGGTGGCGCGGCGGCGCACATCGGTCGCGGGTCCGCTCCAGAATCCTGCGGCCTAACACGCGCGCTGCGTGGAACGGCGTGCGATCACCGTCACGGGGATCGTACAGGGCGTAGGGTTTCGGCCGTTCGTTTTCGGTCTCGCCACGCGTCTTCGGCTCGCAGGTTTCGCTCGCAATGACGGCGGACACGTCATCATCGAAGTAGAGGGCGGCGGCGAGGCGCTCGATCAATTTACTAGTGCGCTGAATCGGGACGCGCCCGGCCTTGCGCGGATCGACGCGATCTCCTCACAGTCGCTCCCGGTCGCTGGAACGTGCGGTTTTCGGATCGAGAAAAGCGCAGCCGCGCATGCAAAAGACGTTTTCATTTCGCCCGATGTCGCCACCTGCGCAGATTGCCTGAGGGAACTTTTCGATCCCGCGGATCGGCGTTACCGTTATCCGTTCATCAACTGCACGAACTGCGGTCCGCGCCTGACGATCGTTACCGGTGCGCCCTACGATCGAGAGCGAACGACGATGGCGTCCTTCACGATGTGCGATGCCTGCCGCGCAGAATACGAGAACCCGGCCGACCGGCGATTTCATGCGCAACCGATCGCGTGTCGGCGATGTGGTCCGCAACTGCGGCTGCTCAATGAAGATGGGCAGCTGCTTGGGGCTGACGATTCGCTGCGCGACTTCGCGAGCGCGATTGTCCAAGGTCAGATCGGTGCACTCAAAGGGCTCGGTGGATTCCATCTGGTCTGTGACGCGACGAACGAAAACGCGGTGCGACGACTTCGCGCGCGGAAGCACCGGGAAGAAAAACCATTCGCGGTGATGTTTCGCGACGTTGCCGCGGCGCGAGCGCATTGCGCCCTGAGCGAATCCGAGGAGCAACTACTGCGCTCGCCGGTCGCGCCGATCGTGCTGCTTCATAAGACGTCAGACATCTCGAATTCGATCGCGCCAGGTAATCAACACCTCGGAGCGATGTTGCCGTACACCCCGCTTCACCATCTCCTGATCGAGGCAGCCGAGCAGCGGCCGCTGATCATGACATCCGGCAATCGTTCGGATGAACCGATTGCGCGGGACAACGGCGAGGCGCTCGAGCAACTGCGCGGAATCGCAGATGTTTTCCTCCTGCATGATCGGCCGATCAACGTGCGTTGCGATGATTCGGTGACACGAATCGTCGCCGGTCGCGAATTACCGATCCGACGCTCCCGCGGATATGCGCCCCAGCCGGTCCAGCTTCCCTTCGCATCGCCGGCTCCCATCCTCGCTGTTGGCGGGCAACTGAAAGGCACCTTCGCATTCGCACGACGTCAGCATACGTTCCTGAGCCATCATCTTGGCGATCTCGATCATCACCAGGCTTTCGTCGCATTCGAGCGGGACATTGCGCTTTATCGAGAGCTGTTTCAGATCGAGCCGGCGTGCGTCGCACACGATTTGCACCCGGATTACGCATCGACCCGTTTCGCGGAATCAACCGGACTGCCGTTGATCGCAGCGCAACACCATCACGCTCACATGACGAGCTGCATGGCCGAGAATGGATTAACCGAACCGACGATCGGCGTCACATTCGATGGACTCGGCCATGGCACGGACGGCACTGTCTGGGGCGGTGAATTTCTCATTGGCGACTACGCTGGATTCACGCGGGCGGCGCATCTGCGCTGTGTTGGAATGCCGGGTGGCGACCAGGCGACGCGCGAGCCGTGGCGCATGGCGGTCGCGCATTTGCGAGACGCGGACGCCGAGTGCCGTTCCTTCAACTCGCGCGTTCCGGCGCACGACATCCGACTCGTCAGGCAAATGCTCGAACGGAGCTTCAACACACCGATGACGTCCAGTGCCGGGCGACTGTTCGACGCGGTCGCGTCGCTCGCGGGAGTGCGCGATCGCGTGAGCTACGAAGGGCAAGCCGCGATGGAACTGGAGTGGCTGGCCACGGGCGTGGATGACGCCGGCGCGTATCCGTTCGCACTCGAGGCGGACGGCACCGTCGACACGCGCCCCATGATCAAAGCCGTTGTGTCGGATATCGATCGCGACGTCGACAACCGCATCATTGCGCGCCGCTTTCATTCCACAGTCGTGGAAATCATCGCATCGGTCTGCGGCCGCATTCGTCAGGACACCGGGATCAAATCAGCGGTCTTGAGCGGTGGCGTGTTCATGAACGCGCTGCTCACGACTGAAGTGCTGACGCGGCTCGCAGCCGACGGGTTTCGCGTTTATCGGCATCGACTTGTCCCGCCGAACGATGCAGGGTTGAGCCTGGGCCAGGCGGCGATTGCGGCGGCCAGGCTTTGCTTGGTTGCCTGACGCGGTGGAGATGAGCGTTGTTTAATGTGACAAGGAGCTTTATGATTCCTGCGTGGTTATTCAGTCGATCCGCGAGTTCCATCGCTCGGTTCCTTTTGTCCCCTACGAAATTGGCACTGCCAGGGGCGAGCGCTACACCGTGCCGCATCCGGATTTTATCTTTGTTTCGCCGAAAGGGTCATTTGTCGTGGTGGTCGATTCCAAGGAGCGTCCGCATCACCTTAACTCGCTCCTCATTGAGCGCGCCTCACTGCTGAACTCCCATTCGAAGCGAAAAAACGGGAAGCGGTAGCGCTTTCCTCTAGCACATGCTGCGCTAACTATGTGTCTCGGAATTCCAGGCAAAGTCGTCGAGATCCGCCACGAGCACGACGTGCGGATGGGGAAGGTGGATTTCGGCGGGGTGTTCAAATCGGTCTGCCTCGAGCATGTCGAGGAGGCGCAAATCGGCGACTACGTGCTGGTGCATGTCGGTTTCGCCCTCGCTAAGATTGATGAAGAGGAAGCGAAGCGCGTCTTCGAGGTGCTCGAGCAAATGGGCGAACTCGCTGAGGTCCGGGAGACGCCGTCGAATCTGCCTTTCACTTACGTGGGAAACTCATCGTGAAATATCTCGAGGAATACCGCGATCGCGCGGCCACTGATCGGCTCGCGCAGGCCATTCGTCGCGCGACGACAAAGCCGTGGACGATCATGGAAGTGTGCGGCGGGCAGACGCACACGATCGTGCGTTACGGCATCGACGGATTGCTTCCAGAAAACGTCGAGCTCGTACACGGGCCGGGTTGTCCGGTGTGCGTCACGCCGCTTGAGTTAATCGACAAGGCGCTGGAGATCGCGTCGCGGCCGGATGTGATCTTCTGCTCGTTCGGCGACATGCTGCGCGTCCCTGGCAGCAAGAATGATCTGCTCAGCGTGAAAGCTGCGGGCGCCGACGTGCGCGTTGTTTATTCGCCGCTCGATTGCCTGAAGATTGCGGAGCAGAACCCGCAGAAGGTCGTCGTTTTCTTCGCGGTGGGCTTTGAAACGACCGCACCCGCGAACGCGATGGCAGTGTGGCAGGCGAAGCGGCGCGGCATCGAGAATTTCGCCGTCCTCGTTTCGCACGTGCTCGTGCCGCCGGCCATCCGCGCGATTATGTCCTCACCAAAGAATCGGGTGCAGGCCTTCCTCGCTGCCGGCCATGTCTGCACCGTCATGGGTTACGAGGAATACGAGCCGCTCGCCGCCGAGTTCAACATCCCGATCGTCGTCACGGGCTTCGAGCCGGTCGATCTGATGGAAGGAATCTACGATTGCGTTCGCATGCTCGAGGGCGGTCGCGTCGGCGTGGAAAATCAATACTCCCGCGCCGTGCAACGCAGCGGCAACAAGTCAGCGCTCCGGTTGCTGAGCGAAGTTTTCGACATTGGCGACCGGAAATGGCGCGGCATCGGCAACATCCCGCAGAGCGGCTATCGACTCACACCAGCGTACGCGCACTACGACGCCGAGCTGCGCTTCGGCGTCGCCGGAATGGAAGTGCCCGAATCCACCCTCTGCATGAGCGGACTTATCCTGCAGGGCCTGATGAAACCGCACGAGTGCCCGCAGTTCGGCAAACGCTGCACGCCGGAGATGCCGCTCGGCGCAACCATGGTTTCGTCGGAAGGCGCGTGCGCGGCTTACTACAACTACGGACGCTTCCGCGAATCGCAGGTCGCCTGAACTGCGCTGCTGCTGAGAAAGCGGGCGCGAAAGAAAGCCGAACTAGACGAAGTCGCCGCGGGTGTGTTACACTTGTGGCAAATGCGTCGCACATTAACTATCCGTCTTCCGGACCGCCTTGTGGATTGGATCGAGGAAACGGCGAACAAGACTGGCTTGTCCCAAGGCGAGCTAGTGCGCCAGCAGCTCGAGCTGGCCCGTGATGGAGATATTCGCTCGAAGAAGTTTCTCCGTCTGGCCGGCCGCATCAAAGGCGCGCGTGACCTCTCGAGTCGGAAAGGTTTCGCGAAAAAGTGAAGGGTATCGCCGATACGGGATTCCTGGTCGCTTTTGCTAACGCGCGCGATGCCCACCATTCCTGGGCGGTGGGTTTGGCCGAGCAGGTGACGGAACCGCTTCTCACGTGTGAGGCGGTGCTGGCTGAGGCGGCGTTTCACCTGGCCGATGTCGGTCTGGTGCTCGAGATGATCTCCGAAGGCTTGCTCGCCCTCTCTTTCGACATGGAGGATCATCTGCCGCAACTTGCTTCCCTTGCGCGGCGCTATCGCGATCGTCAGCCTGATCTAGCGGATCTCTGCCTGATCCGGATGAGTGAAATGTATCCGCACCACAGAGTGATCACCGTGGATGCGGCTGACTTTGGCGTTTACCGGCGGAACAAACGGGAAGTGATTCCGCTTCTTGTTCCGACCTCGAAGCGTTGATGCGGTCGATCTAATCAGTCACCGCTGGTTAGTAGGCGCGGCTAGCTCGAGTCGACCTGACCGTCGGATCATGCCTGAAGCTCCTGATTTCGACCAGCTGAGCTGCCCGCTGCCGATGACAACGGGGATGACGCCTCATTTCCACTTCATCATTCCCAGGAATGCGACGGCGGAGATCGCGAGGTTCACGACGAGCCGCCTAAACAATGAACGGGTGCTGGGCCGCAAAGGAAACAGGCGTTCAAGCAGAAACAGCAGGGCGAAAATGCCGCCAACAATGATGATCGGGAGAAGGAACTTCA
>JACCZQ010000032.1 GCA_013695905.1 Chthoniobacterales bacterium | reverse complement strand
GGCACGGGAACTCGGCGCCGAACTGCAGCTCGATTCCCAACGTTTGTCCGGAGCCGACATGGCGAAGCTGAAGATCGGAACAGTCGCTCCGAAACCTGCGAAATAGCAGCGCAACCAGGAGCCGCGGAATCCGCCTGCTCGATGCGAAGGAGAGCGGGTGACGAGACTCGAACTCGCGACGTCCTCCTTGGCAAGGAGGTGCTCTACCACTGAGCTACACCCGCATGTTAGCGGCTTGAAATAATGTCCAGCGCCTCTCCGCGCGCAAGGCATTAATTCCCCGCTGCAGTTCTCCCGCATCTGCGCGAGAGTCGCAGCCGCATGTCTGGTGCTGCCATCGAAGTCGAGAACCTCGTGAAGGTGTTCCAGCGCCGCGGCCAACCGGCCCTGCGCGCGGTGGACGGCCTCAGCTTCGAGGTGCAGCGGGGCTCCATCTTCGGCCTGCTCGGGCCGAACGGCGCCGGCAAGACCACCACGCTCCGCGTGCTCACCACCCTCGTGCGGCCCACCTCCGGCAGCGTCCGCATCATGGGCTACGACGTGGCGCGGCAGCCGCTCGAGGTGCGGCGGCGGATCGGCGTCGTCATCCAGGAAAGCGCGGCCGAGCTGTTCCTGTCGGTGCGGGATAATCTGCTCACGTATGCGCGTTTTCACGGGCGGAGCGGAACGGAAGTCGCGCGCCGGGCGGAGGAAGTGATGGAGCAATTCGGCCTGACGCCCGAGGCGGCGCGGAAGGCGCAGGATCTCAGCGGCGGTTTTCGGCGCCGGGTGCAGGTGGCGAAAATGTTCATGGTCGAAACGCCGATCATGTTCCTGGACGAATTCTCCACCGGCATGGACCCGATCCTGAAACGCGCCGTGATGGAGCGTCTCCGCGGCGAGGCGGCGAGCGGCCGCACCATCGTGCTCACCACCCAGATTCTCAGCGAGGCGGAGGAGCTCTGCGACGAAATCCTGATCGTAAACCGCGGCCGCCAGATTGCACGTGGCGATCTGCATGCGCTGAAGATGCTTTCGCAAGGCGTGTATGAGCTCTCGCTCACCTTCGACGCCATGCCGCCCGGCGTGGAGGAGCAGCTCGCCGCCCGCAATCCGCTGCGACTCCGGATTAACGGCAACACGCTCGAAGTGGCTCTGAAAGAGGACGAGCGCAGCGTCCTCGGGCTGGTGAACGAGCTGGCGCAGCGCGCGCACGTCATGCGCGTGGAAGTAAGCGGAGCAAGTCTTGAGGACATCTTCGTGGAGCTGACGCACGAGGCGGAGCAAAAAGGGAGCTAAAAAGAGAGGAGGAGCGAAGATGAAGAATCGAGAACCAAAAGCGGCACCGAGCGCCGCTGCCGCCACCGCTCCTTCCAACCCCTGTCATGTTGAGCGAAGCGAAACATCTCTGACTTCCTGCCCCGCATCAGACGCCCGAAACAGTCAGAGATTCCTTCGACAGACTCAGGACAGGCTCTTCGCTGCGCTCAGGATGACAATTGGGAGGAGGAGCACCTAAACCCGATGCGCCTCGACCCGATGATCGCGGTGTTGAACCGCGAGATGAGAATCCGCGCGACGAACGTGACGTTCATCTTCTGGGACGTTCTCTACCCGCTCGCCTATCTGGTGGTATTCGGCGTCGCGATGACGCGGGCGATGAGCTTCACCGGCGCCGGCCTCACGACCGACTATAACTCTTTCTTTCTCGCCGGCGTGCTCGGGATGGCGGGCTTCGCGATCGCGTCGAACACCGCGTGGTCGTTCTTCATGGATCGCGACAACGGCATTTTCTACGAGATGCTCACCTACCCGATGAGCCGCGGGGAATACTTGTTAGGCAAAGTGCTCTTCAACGTCGCCGTCGCGCTCGTGCAGGCATTCATCACCGTCCTGCTGGCCGCGCTGCTGCTCGGCGTGAACGTGACCCTATCGCACCTGCCGCTGCTCATCGGCGCGGTGGCGATCGGCACCGCCGGGTGGTTTTTCTTTTACGCCATCTTCGCGCTGCGGATTCGCCGAAACGATGCCTTCAACACCGTCACCTCGGTGTTCTATTTCGTGTTTCTGTTCGCCAGCTCGATGTTCTACCCGCTGGAGCCGCTCCCGCGCCTGTTCCAGCTCTTCGGTTACGCGAATCCCATCACCTGGCACGTAGACGTGCTCCGCTACGCCACCATCGGCCTGGGCGATCCGCGGACCATCGCGCTGGAGGCGGTGGCGTTCATCCTCTTCGGTCTGGTGGCGTTCGCCCTCGCGTTGCGCGCGTTGCGAAACCAGGAGTAGGAGCAGCCGTCATCCTGAGGCTGGCGCAGCGCGCAGAAGGACCTCGCGAGTGGTTTTGACGTCGTTCCACGGACAGGCAAGCGTGAGCAGCTCCCGTGAGATCCCTCACCGTCTGCGCGGTTCGGGATGACCGCGGCGCTACGCTTCGGGAGGTCCGTTCCGCGTGGTGCCGGAAACCCAGCTCGCGGATCCGGAGGCAGAACGCCCAATTCTTTTTGAATCCAAACGCCCGCCCTGCCGCATCTCACTCCTAAAGACACTATGAAGACAACGTTCCTTACCTGCTTCTGTTCCGCGGCTTTTCTGGTTAGCGCCTTCGCCCAGGATCCGACTGTGCCACCCGATGCCGCGCCTGCCGATCCAGCGCTGGAAGCTCCGGCTACACCACCAACCCCCGCACCCGCACCTCCAGCACCGGCGGTAGCGACTCCGCCGACGGCCGCCCCCACCATCACACCGGCCGCGGACGACGACAGTCTCGAGCGGCGGATCGAGCGGAAAGTGAAGCGCGGCCTCAGCATCACGATCAACGACGATCCCAAGCGCGACCGCCGCGAAGAGCGCAGAGAGCGCAGGCGCGAACGCCGTGCGGAGCGCGGTTTCGATGTGGACAGCGGCGCGGCCATGGCGATTCCGATCGTGGCGATCGTCTTCCTCGCGCTCTTCGGCGCGCCGGTGCTGATCGTCGCCGTGATCATGTTCTTCAGCTACATCAAGGCGCGGTCGCTCCACAAAACTGTGCGCATGATGGTGGAGAAGGGGCAGCCTGTCCCGGAGGCACTCTTCGCCACGCCGCATTCCCCGGCGAAACAGCGCTCCGATATGCGCCGCGGCGTGGTCCTGCTCGCGGTCGGCATCGGCGTGATGCTGTTTTTCGCCGCGGTGAGCGATGGCGGCGCCTGGGCCATGGGGCTGATCCCATTCCTGATCGGCGCTGGCTACCTCGCGATCTGGCAGCTCGAAACACGGAAATTGGATACCCATAAAGCTGGTACCGACAATCCCCCTCCGTTGCCCTAACCTCGGCAAGGTGTCGCTGACCGATGCAGATCTCGTCGCCCGAGTCCTTCTCGATGATGATCACCACGCCTTCTC
>JACCZQ010000027.1 GCA_013695905.1 Chthoniobacterales bacterium | reverse complement strand
AAGCGGAATGAGACCGCACAGAAGTACAGCAGCAACGTGACGATGAAATACATGGCGATGAGCGGTCGAGCGTCAGCGCCGGGTTCGCCGGTCTCGGTCTGGAGTGAACGTCGGAACGTGGGCATCCACTGCAGACAGATGACCAGCAGTCCGGTCAGCAAGGCACTAAAGAGAAACGGGAGCCAATGAGTGCCAGTGAGCGCAGGCCCAAATGCCACCAGGAGTATTCCGCCGATCCAGGACGCAGCGGCGATCGTCCACCCGCCAGCAGATACATCGCGGACGCGTCTGTAGCCAAACGCTCGCACAACCGCGGCGAAGCCAACCGTCAGCACGACCGCGAGAATTGAGGCGGATATGAAATCGACTACGAACATCGTTAGCATCGCGCGCTGGCTGGCGCTTCACCGGATTGTGGTAGCCGAACGTGAACTCACCATTGCCGGAGCATTACAAATCCGTAATGACGCGGTCGATGAATGTGGCGACGCAGGATCTCGTTGCTTTCAGATCTGTAATGACCGCGCAAACTGCCCGCAACACCGCACGGCAAAGCCGCCGAAGCCACCCGATAATTTTGCTACCTTTGATGAAATTTGAGCCAAACGGGAGTGACTGGTGAAACGTGCCGGAGATCATTTTCCCTCGTGAGACACACTGCTGTTGAGCGGTGTATAACGGTGCAACGCCCCGTCTTCGGACGATGAGTCCCCTGCTCTTACCGCTGAGCTATAGGCCCGTTACGTCGGTCGATTGCGCGGGATCCTCGCACTCGATTGTCGTGCACTTTAAGGCGCCGCCCTCTTCCATGACGCGACGAAGGCCACATATTAGCGGCTGCGATCGTTTGTTCAATCGCGGTGAGTTCGCCGCGGCTGCGCCGATCTCGTTAAATCGTGAACATCAAACCGGCTCGTTAGGCGGCGATCGAACCGGTCTACGCTTCGTCCCAGCGGCGAACGATCACGGCGACATTCGTGCCTCTGCCCATGCTTTGAATCCTTCGCAAATATCCGCTTCGTCGAGGCCTCCACGCCTTACTAGCGAGTCCGCCACGACAAGCTCCATCTGCGTGTGATCGGTAAATTCACCAGGCAGCCAGTTGAACGCGCCCCCGCCGCACATCTCTGTACTGGTGCCGCGAGCCGCCGTCGGAAACCGGGTGGAAAATTGATTCGGCGGACCAAATTCAAACGGAGCCCCGAGTGCGTCGCCGACTGCGGAACCAATGACGGCGCCGGCGACCCTGTGTTCTCGCTTCACGCCTTGTATATGCTTGATCCGACGCAGCGGTGTCGACGTTTTCGACAGCTACGTGTCGCATGCCTGGCGCGGCTCGTCGGGTGTAGGAAGTGTGACGTCCTGCAGCGGTGTCAGCAAAAGTGCCAGTAGAGGTAGTTCAGGAGCACGTGAGATTAGTGCAATATTTGGCTTGATTAACGACCTGGATTACTTTATAAGTCTCTCATTATGAGCTATTTGAGTCCAGAGTCCTACCTCAGGAGCCACTCCTGTAAGGCGCACACGTCCTGCAGTGGATTCTGCTGCTGAACAGTCGCGCTCCGGTGAGTAATAAATGGTATTGATCAATTTCCCCCGCGCTCCTGCCGCGTAACGTCGGAGGTGCGTGATGAAGCTGCTCAGGGCGACGGCGCTCTGTGTCGGGTTTCTGTTGCTCGCATCTTCGTGATCGGCCGCTGCACTCCGCTGCCCTCGCTGGAGGGTCGCACCACTTCGACTGCTATCCTCGAGACCAGCGGCACGCGGCTCAGTCAGGTAATCCGGCCGCTCGTCGAGCAGCATCCGGGTTTATCCGGCATTTACCCGCTGGCCGACTCGGAGGATGCATTTGCCCCGCGCGCTCATCTGGCCAAGCTCGCAGAGCGGACGCTCGATGTGCAGTATTACATGTGGAAAAACGACCTCACGGGCACGTTGCTCTTCGAGGTGCTGCACGCCGCCGCCGACCGGGGGGTGCGCGTGCGTCTGCTGCTCGACGACAACACCACTTCCGGACTTGATCCCACCCTCGCCGCACTTGATTCACATCCAAACATTGAGGTGCGGTTGTTCAACCCATTCGTCGTCCGAAAACCGCGGATCGGCTACGCCACTGATTTCATGCGCGCGAATCGCCGCATGCATAACAAATCCTTCACCGCCGACAACCTGGTGACGATCATCGGTGGGCGAAACATCGCCGATGAATATTTCGGCGCGGCGGGCGGGCTGCTCTTCGTCGACCTCGACGTCGGCGCGGCGGGGCCAGTGGTGACAGACGTTTCAAGGGATTTCGACCGCTACTGGGCAAGCGATTCCTCTTACCCAGCGGATCGCATCATCGGCGCCGTCGATCCTGCTCGAATCGAAGAAGTCGCGTTGGCGGCCTCAGATGCGGAGCGCGATCCTGCGGCCGTCGCTTACATGACGGCGATGCGCGAGTCACCTTTTGTCAGGCGCCTGGTGGAAGGCCGGCTCGAGTTCGCATGGGCCAGGACACGGATGATCAGTGATGATCCGGCAAAAGGGCTCGGCCTGGCCGCGCCGGAAAAGCTCTTCCCGCAGAAGCTCCGGGAGATCATCGGCGATCCTTCCGATCAGGTGGATCTCGTCGCCCCCTACTATATCCCCACCGCCAGTGGCGCCGACTCGTTTAAGAATATGGCAAAACGCGGGCTGAAAGTGCGAGTGCTGACGAACTCCCTCGCCGCGCTTGATGTTCCGCTCGTCCACGCGGGATACTCGAAGCATCGCAGAGCGCTGCTCGACGCCGGCATCACGCTCTACGAGATGCACCCCCTGTC
>JACCZQ010000024.1 GCA_013695905.1 Chthoniobacterales bacterium | reverse complement strand
CTGCTGCGCGCCGCTCCGGGCTTCATTCCGTCGTGCCTCCGGCACTTGAGCGTCGAGAGCCGCTCGCCCGGGCGAAACCCCGGCGTGCCGTGCCAGACCTGATCGAGGGAGTCAGAGATCGCCGTGGTGTCCCATCAGAACAGGGCTGCCACCGCGCTAGCCGCGCGTCTGCACCTGGCGCGCGCGCTGCGAAAAATCCGTCGCATGGCGCGGGCACGACAAGTATGCGATAAAAGATCTAAGATTTGGAGGACGCGCCGAAGACCGGTGACTCGCCTCCGGAAGACGTATCCATGGCTAAACCAAACTACTCAGGCGAGAAACGCCGCAAGGAGCTCGAGAAGCAGCGCAAGAAACAGGAGAAGAAGCAGCGGAAGCTGGAGAACGCCGCCTCATCGGGTTCTGCCGATGAGCCGTCCACGGAGAATCCTGAGGCCAGCGAGACTTCCCCTCAGCCGTAGCGGCGGTGTGAAAGAGCAGGCGACACTCCTGCCGCTACAACTGTAGTGGCAGCCGTGTCGGATGCAGGGCAGGGCGCACGCCATACGCCCGTCGCCAAAAACGGTCGCGCTACTTAGCCGCGGTCTTTTTGCTGCTGGAGGTCTTCGCCGCCGCTGCCAGCCGTTCGGTTTTCTTGCGACGAGCGGCGCGTTTCCTGACATTGTCTCTGCCTTTGCTGTTTCCCATAGGCGATACCGTCGCCCGTCCGCGGCCACTTCCCAAGCTGTTTCGCCGCGAGAAATTGGACGTTGGACGCTGGAACATTGGCGGGCGATTCTGCAGGCATGAACAGAATGAAAACTTCCCTCCTGCTCCTCCCTGCTCTCCTTCTCGCCGCGACGCCGCTGCTCGCGCAGGAACGTCAACGCGTCAGCCCGCGTGAAACCGTCACCGCCACCGTCGCCGGCGAAGAGTTCTCCGTCGTCTATGGCCGGCCCTATACCAAGGACCCAAAGAGCGGCGAGAAGCGGACGATCTGGGGCGGCCTCGTCCCGTACGGCAAAGTCTGGCGCATGGGCGCGGATGAAGCCACGCTCTTCACCACCAGCCAGCCGATCGAGATGGGCGGGACCACCATTCCAGCCGGCACCTACTCGCTCTTCCTGCTGCCGGCGGAAGGCGGCGACGCGAAGTTGATCATCAACAAGCAGACCGGCCAGTGGGGCACAAAGTACGACGAAGCGCAGGACCTCGCCCGCGTCGATCTGAAGCGGACGAAGCTCGAGAAGTCGCTCGATCAATTCACCATCGCCATCGAAGAAACAGCGGCCGATGGGGTGTTGAAGATTTCCTGGGAAGACACCGAGTATTCCACCGCCTTCACGCCGAAGAAGTAATGGATCGCTGAGAAACCTCCACCCGCCGGCTCGCGCAGCCTGCGCTCTCTCGGCCATGTTCTGGGGAGCGCACGCTTGTAGCGTGCTGGTTTTCGCATTCTGCGAAACGAACTTTCGAGAGACACGCCTCACCCAGCCGCGCGCCTTGCCGAGTGAGGTCACCGTGGCGTGAGAAGCCTGTTTCGGCCATCGGCCGAAACGAGCACGCCGGAAACCAATCAGGAAAACAGGCATGCGATGAATTTGGAAGCCAGGAAACCAGGAACGGAACACAGGCATTCTGCCTGTGCGGCCAGCGGGCTTCCAGCCGGCGCTCTGTTGAATCTGTCAGGAAAGCAGGAAGTGATTTTGCCCACGGATTTCGTGGATCGCAGAGGTTTCCTGGGAGCACGGGTTGCCCACGCGTCGGTGCCGGGAGCCTCCCGGCACGAACTTTAGATCAAGCAGTTGCGGTTCCGACCACGCGAGGACCAGAGTTGCCGTTTGGATAGATGTGCGCACCCGGCTCACGCCACCGCTCGGGAGCGAACTTCGTCCAACACGTCGGCGATCCTGTCGACCTCTCGCGTCTTGAACAGACCGTCAGGGCCTTTTGGGCTCACATCTGTATATGGCGACGTGTAGAGCGCCTCGACGGGAACAATTCCACGTTCGGTGAGGTGATCGATGATCATATCGACGAACTCGATCTGATTGCTGGCGAGGGATCCGTCCGTGATGAACTCCGCGAAAGCGGCCTTCGCGGCGGCCCGATCCATTCCGACCAGCGACCGCACGAACAGCCCTAGCCCGTCGCTCTCGGTTTTCGCGCGGTGGATGGCTTGTGCGCTGCCGGTGCCACTCTCGGCGAGAATCCGCTCTAGTTCTGCCAGGTCACCCGCCGTGAGCGGCTCGTTCATCCGCAGCTTGTGGATGGCGATGTGATCCTCGTGCTCGCGAAGGAATTGCCGCGCCTTGCGCCGGAACTCTTCAAATTCGTCAGCCGCTGTAAACTGAGCAAAACCGACTTCTTTCTCCTCGCCGATTACATCCTCGAAGTCTGTGTAGATGGGCTTTCGCTCGGTCTTTCCGATCAGCTTCACGAGCAGCCGAAGGCGCTTCCGCGCGTTCTCCAGCATCTGTGGCGTGACGTGCTCCCACCATTCGTCCGTTTGGATCGCAAGGATCAGCTCCATTTGTTGCTGAACCATTGGAATCGATGATTTGTCCTCGAGTAGGCTCGCAATCGAGATGACAGCTTTCTGGAGTTTCGAATACTGACGGTCTGCGCGAAGCACGGCGAGCTGGATGTTGAGCATCAGCACGTCGAAGCGTTTAGCCTCCTCGTCCTCTGGCTCAAGCTGCGTCGGCAAGCCGGCAACGTCTTTGCTAAGGTCGAGGAAGTCGGTCTGGGAAAGCTTCTCCCAGGCTTTTGGTTCTGCGAAGCGTTCGACAAGTTCCCGCCGTGGCCGCACGACGAAGTTCTCTACGTTCATCGCCGCGATTTCGTTGCGGAGGAGTTCCGCCGTCGCGTGACGCAGATCAGGCTCCGCTTCCTCACGAACGATGGCGGCTTCGCCGCTGCCCTTGTCGAGTTCCGCGATCAGCTCGAGTCGCAGGTTGAAAAGACGCTTCGCGAGCGACTCGCCGGTGGAGCCGTCAATTGTCTCCGGATTCTGGCTGAAAAACTCGAGGTTTTGGCAGTAATCGAAGACGTAGAAGAATTGCTTGTGCTTATCCGGCCCGAAGAGATTCGGAGACAGACGAGTTCCACGGCCGATCATCTGCCAGAACTTGGTTTTCGACATCACCCGCTTGAAGAAGACGAGG
>JACCZQ010000023.1 GCA_013695905.1 Chthoniobacterales bacterium | reverse complement strand
GAGCGGACATCACCGTGACACGGACGAGATCCCACCGTTTTTGGCGACTGTCGCCAATGCCGCGCGCATGAGGTGCATCCCGCGGAATGAACAAGACCCCCGCCGAAAAGGCGAGCGCTCCCATGGCGCCGGCAAGGAGAAATGACGCGGACGTGCTCGCGGCGGTCGCGATGATACCGCCGACCGCCGGACCGGCAAAGACTCCGATCCGGTTGATGCCTCCGAACACGGCGATCGAGCGACCGCGGTTCGCGGAATCAGTTACCTGCGTGATGAAGGCGTGGCGCGAAAGTCCCCACATCGCTGTGCCAATGCCCGCGAGGAGGCGGAAGCCGACTATCGCCGGCGGCTCGAGCGGAAGTGCAAGGCTAACGGTCCCTACGACCACCAGCGAGGAGCCGATGAGCATCGAGCGCCGGAGCCCAATGCGATAGAGGAGCATTCCCGCCGGAACATCGGTGATCAACGTACCGATTGCCGCGGCGGCCGTGATCACGCTGACCATCGTCAGGCTTGCGCCGAGCTGCGTGGCATGGAACGGCAACGTCGCCAGGAGCAATCCCTGGCCCATTGCGAGGAGCGCGGTCGGCAGGTAAACGGCCAGGACGAGATCGGAGCGTCGCATCGAGTCGCTTTCAGAACCCCGGAGACAGGCAGGCTATCACTGGCCGTGATCGTACCAGAGAACTCCACTCCCGACGTTCTCGCTTCGAGGGAAGCGCCAGGTGCGGTGGTATACTTCGGGCGGTCGGGAGACGAGTTCGCAATGCCGCATCGTTCCTGCCTGGCACCCCGCCGGGCCTCCCGGACTCTTGCCAATCCACCCGCATCCCGTGCGCGCCGCCACGGCTCGCCTGAAGGGACATCGCGTTGGTACTGCGACGAATTTTCCGCCGGCAGGCGGAACCCGACGTTCAACTTGAAAAGGGTCTCGAGAAGACACGTCGAGGCGTGTTTCGGGAGATTACCCGTCTCTTCGACCGCTCCGAGATAGACGAGGAATTGTTCGAAGATCTCGAGATGCTGCTCATCCAGGCCGATGTGGGCTGGGACGTGAGCCAGCAGCTCGTCGCCGAGCTTCAGCAACGTATCCGCGAGGAGCACATTGTCAACCCTTCTGATGCTCGAGAAGTGCTCAGACTGGAGATGATCAAGCTCTTGGAACTCGCAACACGGAATCGCCGGGTGAAAATCCTGCAGCGCGGCGTTCCCTTCGTCATCCTTGTAACCGGCGTCAATGGGACGGGCAAGACCACCTCGATCGCGAAGCTCGCGCACTACCACAAGAGCTTCGGCAGAAATGTCATGCTCGCGGCCGGAGATACCTTCCGTGCCGCGGCGATCGACCAATTGACGGTGTGGGGCGAGCGCATCGATTGCCCGGTTATCTCACATTCCCAGGGCGCCGACCCGGGAGCCGTCGTATTCGACGCGATGCAGGCGGCCCACAACCGGAACGTTGATGTGCTGATTGTGGATACCGCTGGTCGGCTCCATACGAAGCACAACCTGATGGCTGAGCTGCAGAAGCTACGCCGAATCATGCAGAAACACGTCCCGGACGCTCCTCAGGAGGTCGTGCTCGTGATCGACGCGACAACCGGCCAGAACGGGCTCGTGCAGGCGACGGAGTTCAGCAAGGCCGTTGAAATCAGCGACATCATGCTGTCAAAGCTGGACAGCACCGCCAAGGGCGGTATTGCCTTTTCAATCGCAAAGCAGCTTGGAACGCCGATCTCGTATGTTGGCACCGGTGAAAAGGTCACCGACCTGGCCGAGTTCCGGCCGGACACCTACGTGGATTCGCTCTTCTTTGGCGAAGGCGAGGGGTTCTAACCCATGTTCGAGACACTATCCGACCGGCTGAACGAGACATTCGGCAAACTCAATCGCAAATCGCGCCTGACTGAGGCGGACGTCGATGTCGCCATGCGGGAGGTGCGTCGCGCACTGCTCGAAGCCGACGTCAACTTCAAGGTGGTTAAGGACTTCGTCGCGGCGGTGCGCGAACGGTCGGTCGGCCAGGATGTGCTCCGGTCGTTGACGCCGGCCCAGACCGTGATTGGTATCGTCAATGAGGAGCTCATCCAGATCCTCGGCGAGGAGCAGGTGCCGCTATCCAATCCGGCGAAGCCACCCCAAATTCTGCTCATGGTCGGCCTTAACGGCGCCGGCAAGACGACCCATTCCGGCAAGCTGGCCGTGCACCTGCGGAAGCAGGGGCGCAACCCGCTGCTG
>JACCZQ010000559.1 GCA_013695905.1 Chthoniobacterales bacterium | reverse complement strand
GGTCCCACCACAATCCCGGCGAGCAAAAACCCCACCACCGACGACAAGCCCGCGCGCTGGCAGATCCAGCCGGCGAGACCGGCCACCACCATCACGATCGCCAGGTCCTGGAGAAAATCTAATCCCGCCATGGTGCCGGGTTTTCTGTCACCCGAACCATCCGGCGCGGCAAGTCACGGGAATCAGCCCGCGCGTAATCGATCGCCGCGATGATACCACTTCATCAGTGGCGTCACGGAGATGCCGTGCACCACCACCGAAACGGCGATGACCCCCAACGTGACGGAGATCAGACGCGCCGCAATTTCCGGCGCGAGGCTGTGCTGCATCGCGAACATCAGGTAATAGATCGAACCGATCCCGCGAATGCCGAACCACGAGATCAGCCCCCGTTGCCGCCAGGTGATGCCGCCGCCCGGACAGCCCAGCAGCACCGCCGCAGGGCGAATGAGCAGGAACAGAATCGCGACAAACCAGAGCTCATCCCATCGCATTAACGGCGCCGTTAACATCGCGCCGACGAGCAGCACCAGCCCGAATTCCAGCACGCGCTCCAGCTGCTCGTTAAAACCCAGCAGCGCACCCGCCATGTAAGCCGGCGCCTTCTCCGGGTGGGTGGCAATCTCCTCGTCTTTGTTCGCCAGCGCCATCGCCGCGATCTCCTCCGGCGGCTCCTCTCCGGTGTGGCTTCGCTCCAGCGTCCGGAGCGCCAGGCCCGCCGCGAAAACGGCCAGAAACCCATACGTGTGCGCGAGCAACGCACCGCCATAGACGAGGCCGATCAGCCCCAGCGCGAGAAATTCATCCAGTCCGAATCCCTCCTTCCGCTCGCGCCGCAGATAGAGCACCAGCTTCCCGATCAACCAACCCGCACCCGCACCCATCGTGAGGCCGCCCGCAATGGCCCACACCACATCCACCGCCAACCACCGCCACCCCCACGCGCCGATCTCGTGCACCCCGAGCAGCCCCAGCCCGAGCATCACGAACGGGAACGCCGTCCCATCGTTCAACCCCGCTTCACCCGTAATGCTGAACCGCAGCCGATCCGTATCCCTCGGCCCCGCCAGCTGCACATCCGACGCCAGCACCGGATCCGTCGGCGCCAGCACCGCGCCGAGCAGCACCGCCGCGCCCAGCGGCAAGCCGAGCGCATAGACGCCCACCAGCGCCACCAGCCCCACCGTCAGCGTCATCGAGACAAACGCCAGCTGCACCGGCACGCGCCAGAGTTTGTCCCGCAGTGGCACCCGCAGCTTCAATCCCGTGGTAAACAGCGACACGATCACCGCCACCTCCGCGATGCGCTCGAGCAGCCCCGATTGCGACAGCGGATCGAGCCGGAACAACCCGAAGCCGAGCGGCCCCAGCGCCACCCCGAGCCCGAGATAAAGCATCGTAGTCGAGAGCGGCAGCTTCTTCAGCATCGAGCTGCTGAGCGCCACCAGCACGAGCAGCACGCCGATGAGCAAGTACCAGAATTCCGCCTTCATCCGTGCAGTGCATTACGTCCGCACGTCCATCATGGCCGCACCTGCGGAAATCGCGAAACGTTTACCGCGACCGCGATCGTGGATTGACACCGCCAGCCGTCGGTCCTGATGCTGCGATGTTAGCGACTCACGCGGCCCAACCTTCCCGTCTGGTTCCTCTGGCTTTATCACCTCACCACCTGAAACCGTTCGACTCCGCGAGAGCGACCTTCCCGCAGCTGCCGAGGCGCTGAACCGCGCCTTCCTGGAAGATCCGCTGCAGATCTTCGCAGTTCCAGATCCTGCTGAACGCGCCGCGCGTTCTCCCGCTCTCTTCGCCGCAGCCCTGCGCTACGGGCTGCTCTTCGGCGAAGTCTTCACCACCGCCGGCACACCAGCAGGTGCAGCCATCTGGCTTGGCCCTGACGCGTGGGAGATCACCGACGAACGTGCAGCTGCAGCCGGATTCGATCGCCTGCCGGAGGAGTTCGGCGCCGGGGCGACCGAGCGCTTCTTCACCGTCATCGGCGCAGCCGAGTCCTACCATCGACGCGACGTTCCGCCTGAGCACTGGCACCTCATGGTTTTGGGTGTTGCGCCCGAGGCGCAGGGAAAAGGCCTCGCGCGCGCATTCCTGCAGCCGATGATCGACCGGGCAGACGCCGCGGGCCTGCCGTGCTATCTCGAGACCGCCAACGGTGCGAACATCCCATTCTACGAGAGAATGGGCTTCCACCTCGTCACCGATTTCGTGGAGCCGCAGAGCAGCCTCCGCTTGTGGACCTTCCGCCGTTTCCCGCCCACCGCAGGACCAGCGGGAGAAGCGACAAGGCGCTAGACCGCGGCAAAGACCTGCCACGCCAGCACGGCACAGGCGATAAAAACACCCCCGACAAACGTTAGATACGCGAACCGCAGATACCAATACTTCTTCGCTGCCAGGTACATCCCCAGCGTGTAGATCTCACGCACCTGCACCTCATACGCGCGGCTCGGGTCGTTCAACATCTCCTCCATCGCCGCCTCGAATTGCGGATAATCCATCGCCACGAAGCTGCCGAAGAAGAGCAGGTTGAACTTCGGATGGCGCAGGTC
>JACCZQ010000548.1 GCA_013695905.1 Chthoniobacterales bacterium | reverse complement strand
CGAATTCCTCATACGCAGCCTCGGCCGGCGTGTAGAGGCGCTCGGTGTACTCTTTGACCATGCGGTGGGTGTTGAAGACCGGCGTGATACTGCGGATCGACTCTCGCATCAATTGCAACCAGGCCAGGGGGAGTTTGCCGTCCGGCTTCGCGTAATAGAGCGGGATGACCTGGTTCTCGAGCAATTGGTAAAGGCTGCCCGCGTCCACTTCGCTTTGAAAATCCACCGTGCCGTCTTCGATTTCCGCGCCGATCGCCCAGCCGTTCTTGCCGTTGTAACTCTCGCACCACGAGCCATCGAGCTCGCTCAGATTGAGCCCGCCGTTCGGCGGTAATTTCATTCCGCTGGTGCCGCTCGCCTCCAGCGGACGGAGCGGATTGTTCAGCCAAAGATCAACGCCCTGGACGAGCCGGCGCGCGATGTAGGTGTCGTAGTCTTCGAGAAAGACGAGCCGGTTCTGGAGCCCGGCTTCGCGGCTGAATTGGTAAACCTGCTGGATGAGCGCCTTGCCGCCTTCGTCGCGCGGGTGGGATTTGCCCGCGAAGATGAATTGCACCGGCCGCGCCACGTCGTGCAGCAGACGCGCGAGCCGTTCTTTATCAGAAAAGAGCAACGCGCCACGCTTGTAGGTGGCGAAGCGGCGGGCGAAGCCGATCGTCAGCACTTCCGGATCAAGGATGTGATTGATGTCGCGAATCGCTTCGGGTGATTCGCCGATCCGCTCCGCGCGCTGACGCATCCGTTCCCGCACAAATTCCACCAGCCGCAGCTTCAGCTTCTGGTGGGTTTCCCAAAGCTGCGCATCGGGGATATCGATGACGCCGCGCCAGAACTCGGCGTCGGTGAGCCGCTCCTCCCAGTCGCCGAGATATTTCGTGTAAAGGGCGGAGAACTCTGGCGCCATCCAGGTTTTCGTGTGCACGCCATTGGTGATGCTGGTGATCGGCACCTCCTGCACGGGCACGCCGGCCCAGACGTCTTTCCAAAGGCCGCGGCTGACTTCGCCGTGCAGTTTGCTGACGCCATTGGAGTGGCGGCTCGCGCGCAGAGCGAGGATCGTCATGCTGAACGGGTCGTCGGCATTCACCCGCGTCTGGCCGAACGTGAACAGCTCCTCGAACGGGAGCCCGAGCTCCTTCACGAAATCGCCGAAATACCTGCGCATCATGTCGCGCGGGAAAGCGTCGTTTCCGGCCGGCACGGGTGTGTGCGTGGTGAAAACATTGGCCGCCGCCACGACTTGCAGAGCGGAGTAGAAATCGAGCTGCTTCTCCGTGATCAAGACGCGGATCCGCTCCAGCGCGAGGAAGGCGGAGTGCCCCTCGTTCATGTGGAATACTTCGGCGTCGATGCCGAGCGCGCCGAGCACGCGCACCCCGCCGATGCCGAGCATCATCTCCTGACGCATCCGCATTTCGAGGTCGCCGCCGTAGAGTTCGGCGGTGATGAGGCGATCCTCGGGCGTGTTCTCCGCCACGTCGGTGTCGAGGAGGTAGAGATTGATGCGGCCGACGTGCAGCTCCCACACTTTCGCGAGCACATCGCGGTCAAGAATCCGGACGCTGACGAGCAGCCGCGCATTGTTGCGTCGCACCTCGCGGATGGGCAGGTGATGGAAATTCTGGTTGAGGCTGACCGCCTCCTGCACCCCATCCTTGTCGATCTGCTGCTTGAAATAACCGTGCCGGTAGAGCAATCCCACCGCGACGAAATTCAGGTCGAGGTCACTGGCCGATTTGCAATGATCGCCGGAGAGAATCCCGAGACCGCCGGAGTAATTCGGGATTGACTCGTGAAAGCCGAACTCGGCCGAAAAATACGCGACCGGCTTCTTCATCGAATGGCCGGCGCCGGTCTTGCCGTAGGTGTCGGCGCGCGCGAGATAATTCCTGTAGGTGGCGTGCACCTCCTTCAGCTCGCGCAGGAAATCTTCGTCGCCGGCCACTTCCACGAGCCGCGCCTGCCGGGAGAGCTGCAGCATGCGGACGGGGTTGTGATTGGTGCGGTTCCAGAGCTCGGGATCGAGATGGCGGAAGAGGCGGCGGGCAGATGGCTCCCAGGTCCACCAGAGGTTGAAGACCATCTCGCGGAGCGGTTCGAGAGCGGGCGGAAGCTTCGGGATGACGTGGTAGGTGTGATACGTCGGCATTTTTGGTGGGCAGGGGCTCAGCTGTTCCGGGAAAGAGCCGGATAATGTCAGGAAACGGCGGAGCAGCAAGTGTTCCGTCGCTTACTCAAAGGTGTGACGGATGCGAACCGCGCTCGCCGTGACGACGCTGAACGCGTGCCGCATTTCGCTGCCGCGCCGCGATACCGCCGTTGCCATGATCTCGCCCTTCCTCCGAGAGGTGAGGCCGGCAAGCCGCACGAGAACCACGCCGGAGTGAACCAGGCGCTGCCGAAATCTTTATCTTCCGTCACCAGCAGCGCGTCACTGGCATTCGCCCTCTCCAGCACCAGCGCGTCCTCCGCACCAGGTTCCATCTCTGCGGCGTATAGCACCTGATGACCCGCCGCGCGGAGTCGGTCTACGACAGAACCGTCGATGTTCTCATCCGCCAGGAGGTTCACGCTGCCGCATCAGACAGCGGATAAACCACATCGGCGCGCAGCGCCTTGGCACCGAAGTCGATTGCGGCGAGAACGGCTTCACGCGTGAGCCGGGGGTGCTCCGCGACGATTGTGTCAACCGACTCGCCGGCGGCGAGTTTCTCCAGAATGGATTCAACCGTGATCCGGGTGCCGGCGATCACCGGCTTCCCCATCATCACTTTTGGGATCGACTCAATTCGTACCATGCGACTACTGTATTGAATTAGCGGCGCGGTGGCTATGCGTTTATAGCGGCGCGGGCTGCTACGTCCGCAGCCGCCGCGGCGCGATCACCAGCCCCACCGATGCGGTGGTTCTCGCCTCCGCGCCTGGCACGGTCGCCGGTGCCGGCACTAACTCATTCATCACCGTAAACATTTCTCCGACCCAGGTGATGGGGAGCAGCTTCTTCGTCGGCCTGTTGTTGAACCACCCGGGGGGCACTTTTCCCGCGGCTTTGGACCAGACAGCTCCCGTTTTTCGGGTCGCTCCTGGGCAAATACAAGCGCCAATCCGAACAACCTCGCAGGATCGATTCTGATCGAGAGCGTCGGGCCGACTTTCGCCGGCAACTGGCTGGTTCGCGCAAACGCCATCCCGGAGCCCTCCACCTACGCGTTGATGGTCGGGGGGTTGCGCTGGTGGGCTTCTTCGCCCGCCGCCGCAAGCAGCAGCGGAATCGGTAATCTTCTCGCGGACATAGGTCGCCCGCCACGTCAACGGTGGCTGGCGGATACGCTTTGGACTGCGGCCGGGGTAATGTGGACCCCGGCCGCAGTTTTTTTTATCCGGTGGAGATTGCCAGCTGCACGATTGGGCGACCGCCCGCTCGACGGCTGATCTTCCCGCCTCCTCAGCGGCGCAAGTTCTTCGGCGCGATGATCAGCCCGATGACAAACCCGCTCGCGAGGCCGCACAGATGCGCCGCCATGCTGATCTGCGGCGTGTAGAAATCGAATCCCGTCTGCACGATCACGATCACCAGCAGGACCAGCAGAGTGCGTCCGGCCATCGGCGCAGTGCGATGCCGGACGAGGAGACCCGCCCAGACCCCGACCAATCCCACGACGCTGCCCGACGCGCCGACCAGCAGATCGGCCTTCGTCCATTGGAGCTTCCAGAGCAGCACCACCCCGGCGCTGGAGCCGAGCCCCGCCAGCACGTAAGCGAGGAGGAAACGGAGCGAGCCCATGGTGCTTTCCAGCACCCGGCCGAGGAGGAACAGCGGGTAGCTATTCAATAAGAGATGCAGCGCGCCGTAGTGGAGGAAGAGCGCCGTGAAGAGCCGCCAGTATTCGCCGCCGTGCACCACGCGTCCCGGATCGAGCGCGCCGAGCCGCAGCAGCACGTAGGGATTGGTGCTGCCGCCGAGTCGCGTCTCCACGAGGAACACGGCGGCGTTTACGCCGAGCAGCACCAGCACGACGGGCGTGCGCCGTCCGGGTTCCGCCGCGAACATGGAGCCGGGGCGCAGTTCAACATCCTGCTCGACCCGGCGGATAGTCGCCTGCGTGGGGGTGGCGAGCGGCGCCGGCTGGTGCGTGGCCCAATGCCGGAGCCGCTCGGCGCAATCGTCGCGCACGAAACCGTCACGTGTCCGGGCGTGCAGATGCTCCAGGCGGGTGCGGGCGGAAGTGCGGTCGCCCGCGGTGAATTCGGCCGTGGCGATCCAGAATTCCTTCATGTCCGGCGGCAATTTCCGCAGCCGCGTCTGCAGGAGACGCCGGAGTGGTCCGGTGCGCCCGCAGAAGGCGAGCACCAGCAGCAGGCTCATATCGAATGCCGGGTAGGTAAGCGGCGAGGCCAGCAGCGCCCGCGCCCGTCCGGCAAACTGCAGAACCAGGTCATCGCGCCGATCGGCCTCGCCCAGCGCGCGGAAGTAGAGCGGCAGCAGCGCCACATCGGTGCCGACGCCGACTTGCGCCACATGGCGCCGCGACCAATCCGCCAGCTCCGGCCACTTCCGCTCCAGCCGCAGGGTTTGCGCCGCGGACTGCCGCGCGATCCGCGTCGGCCCGCGCGCCGCGTGCCGCAGCGCGTGGAGCGCGGCGGTGCGGTCGCCGCGTTGCGCCAACTCCAGCCCGCGGAGTAGCCGATGCTCCTCGAACAAGGCCGGCACCGGGTGCAGCAGCCGGAGCAACCCCACGGCCCGCCGCGCGGCGGTGAGGCGGTGCGTCGCCGCCAGTTCGATGGCCCATCGCAGCACCGTCGCCGGCAGGAACAACAGGAGCAGCCAGGCCGCGCCCCCGACGTATCCCGCAATGTGCGGCACGAGGAACCACGCGAGGCCCGTCACGAGCAGCACCACCACCGCCACCGCCTGCCAGCCGCGATTAAACGCCGCCCGCCGCCAGGTGCGTGCCAGCACCACCACTGGCGAGAGCAGCGCGATGAAGAGCAGGATGGTATTGAAGTCCAGCGACACGGGAGAAGGAGCCGGAAGATGGCACGTTTCCGCGACGAGGTGGCGCTAATCTGCTTTCCGCTCCGAAGTGGCGCGGGGGCTGCTCGTTACGCAGCGGGGGGGGTTGCGTGCGCTGCTCCAGCGCCGCAGAGTAATGTCCCCCGCGAAGCCCCTCACTCATGACGCCGAAACTGCGAATCACCAACTATCTCGACGTTGTCTCCTCCTGGTGTCTCTGGGCGGAACCGATGTGGACCGAGCTGCAGCGGCGGTATGCCGGCCGCGTCGCGTTCGATTGGAAGATCGCGCTCATGGATGAATCCGGGATGCCGAAGAGCCGTGCCCAGCTCGAGTGGTACTACCACCGCAGCGGCACGATGATGCAATCCTCGTTCGACCTGAACTCCGGCTGGTACGAGGAGGGCGTGATGGAATACCTCGCGCCGAACGCCGTCGCGGAGGCGGCGCGGGAACTCGGCATCACTGACGACAGCGTGCGCATCGCGCTCTCGATCGCCGGGTTGCGCGAAGGCCGGCACACGGGGCAATGGGAGATCGCGGCAGGGATCGGCGCTGCCACCTGCGGCATCGACAAGGCAAAACTCCTGAAGCGGGCGAAATCGCGCGCCCTCGAAGAGCGGCTGCGCGCCACGACCGCGGAATTCCATGCGCTGCAGATCACGCAGCGGCCCGCGTTTGTCATCGACAGCGAGATCGGCGATCGCGCGGTGTTTTCGGGATTCGCGAAAATCGATCCCCTCGCCACCACCATCGACGCGATGCTCGAAGACCTCGCTTTCTACAAAGCGCACGGCGCCCGGTTCGGGAAACCGCCGGAAGCCTGAGCGCGAGATTCGCCTTGCCTCTGCTGCCTTAATGCTCTCAACTGCGCTCGATTGGCGCTCGTCGTCGGTCCCTTCCCGCAGGTGCGCAGCTGACGGGGAGCAGGAGTGTCCCCTCGGTGCTTGCGGCCAGCAGGGGAGCGGACTGCGATTGAGATAAAACACGGCGAGGCGGTCCACTCTCCTCCGCGCCGGTCTGGAGCTTTGATTTAATCTGCAATCACAAATACGTGTCAACGGCCGGATTCGCGCTCGCGAAGTCCGGGTCATCATAGGCGCTTCGGGCGAACAGCTCGGCGTCATGAAACTCTCGGATGCGCTTCGCCGCGCCCAAAGTCTCGGAATGGACCTGGTGGAGGTGGCGCCCACCGCGAACCCGCCAGTCTGCAAGATCGTCGATTTCGGAAAATTCCGTTACGACATCGCGAAGCAGGAGAAAGAGAAGAAAGCCACCGGCACGAAGCTGAAGGAGATCAAGTTTCGGGTGAACATCGACGGGCACGATTACATGACGAAGATTCGTCATGGAGAATCGTTCCTGGACAAGGGAAACAAAATCCGCGTGCAGCTGCAGTTCCGCGGCCGTGAGATGGCGCACCAGGAAATCGGAATGCAGCTGATGTACAAAGTGCGCGACGATTTGAACGGGATGTCGCAGGTCGAGATGGAGCCGAAGCTCGCCGGCCGCAACATTACCATGACGCTCTCGCCCTTGCCGGCTGCGCGCCGGAAACGCCGCTTCTCTGTCGCGGCCGATGACGCCGAAGCCGAGGCTGCCGAAGCCGACAACGGCGCGGCCGCCGCCGACGACGAATCGTAGCGTGAGCCTCTGGCTTGCGTCGATCCGGTCGCGAGCCCGCTAGCTCGCCGGCTGAGCCGCCGGCATTGCTGGCTGCGGCGCAGCGACCACTTCATTGACGCGTGTGATGCTGAGCGCACGCCCCGTCGTTTCATCGATCCCCACCAGCGCGCCGCAGAGCCGCACCTCGCCTTTCGCCACCGGAAAGGGCGCGGGCAGATTCGAGATGAACCGATTCACGATCGGGTAAACGGCACGCCCCAGGATCGACTCCGTCGGCCCGCACATACCTGCATCACAAAGAAACGCCGTTCCGCCGGGAAAGATCTGCTCGTCCGCGGTCTGCACGTGCGTGTGAGTCCCGATCACGGCCGAGACTCGCCCATCGAGAAACCTGCCGAACGCGATCTTCTCACTCGTCGTCTCCGCATGCGCATCGACAAAGATGACACGCGTTTCCTGCTGCATCTCCGCGACCGCCGCATCGAGCGCCGCGAACGGATTTTCCAGGATCGGCTGCATAAACGTCCGTCCCTGCACATCGATCACACCCACTTTCCCTTTCGCCGTCTCCAGCACGATCGTGCCGCTGCCCGGCGCGCCCGGAGGATAATTTAACGGCCGCAGCAGGCGCGGCTCCGTATCGATGAACGGAATGATCTCTTTTTGGTCCCAGACATGGTCGCCCGTCGTCACCACCGATGCCCCCGCCCGCAGCAGGTCGATCGTGATCTTCGGAGTGATCCCGCGCCCGCCGGCCGCGTTCTCCCCGTTCACAATGATGAAATCAACCCCGTGCCGTTCCTTCAGCTCCGGCAGCTTCGCGATCACGGCGCTGCGCCCCGGCTCCCCCACCACATCTCCGAGGAACAGAAT
>JACCZQ010000525.1 GCA_013695905.1 Chthoniobacterales bacterium | reverse complement strand
CTATCGCACAAAGATATATTTAATACACAGAAAAAGAAAACATACAAAAACACTTCGATTCCCGCCGAATGGGAGACCAACCCGCCCAGGAGCTCGCGGGGGCGGAGCGTCCCCCGCACGAACTAGGGCGCCCCCATCTGCTCCGTGTAATGCTCCGACGGGTCGAGCAGGAACGATTTCACGTCGATGATACCGACGATATGGTCCGGCGACTCCGCGTAAACCGGGACGCGGCGGTGCCGTTTCTGCTTCAATTCCGCGATCGCTTCTTCGTTCGTGAGATTCTCCGGGAGCGCGAATGTGTCCACGCGCGGCGTCATGCAATCCTTGGCCGTTTTGTCGCCCAGTTTGATAATCTCCTGGATCATCTCGCCTTCCGCTTCGTGGAGAGAGCCTTCCTCTTCGCTGATCTCCACCAGCGTCTCGAGTTCTTCGTCGCCGGTGCTGAGGGGCGTGCGGAAACTGGCCGGCGTGATGACGTGCACGATCGCTTCGCTCGCCCTCTCCAGCACATGCCCGACGCGATCGAGCAGCGGCATCGAAGTCTTAAGGGTAAACACGCCGAGCGCTGAGATGCGGTAGGGCGAGGAGAGCGCGAACAGCTTCGGGATTAAGTCGCAAAGCAGCACCACGACCGCGAAGAGGACGGTGGCGGTGAGCCACCACGGCACGTCGTCGGGGAGCGGCCCTTCCCAGAGCAGGAAAAGGCAGAGCACGATGAGCGGCACGTTCACCACGACGTCGCCGAGCAGCAGCACGTTGAGGACACGGCGCGGGCTGTCGCGCAGCACCTGGATGAAATTCTGCAGCGACGGGTGCTGCTCTTCGAGGCGGCGGAGCTGGTGCGCCTTGAGCGAAAAAAGCGCCGTTTCCAGCCCGGAGAAAAGCGCTGAGCAGGCGGCCAGAGCTGCGATGACCAGCAGCAGGAGGCTCAAACCCCCGGCCGTCATTTCGTGCCGTGGCCGCGGGCGGGCGAGTTTTTCCCGCGTGGGAAATTCAAGCGTGCCGGTTTGCCCCTCATCTCAGACACGAGCACGTTACGTCGCAGATGAGTAAAGGCGAGCGGATTTCGCGGTTTGTGGAGGAGCTGGAGGGCACCGCTCCCGGCGGCGCCACGGGCGAGATCGCGCAGCATCCCTGCTACCGCGGGTTCTTCCGCTGCTGGAACGAGCAGCGCTACTACGAAGCGCACGATGTGCTGGAGCATCTCTGGCTGGAGACGGAGACGGAGGATGCGGATTACTTCAAGGGTTTGATCCAGGCCGCCGGCGGGTTCGTGCATTTGCAGAAGCATTTTGAATTCCCGACGCATCCGAAACACGGGCGACGGCTCGGCCCGGCGGTGCGGCTCTTCGCGCTGGCGGAGAGGAACCTGGAGCCGTTTGGCGCGTTGCGGCACGGGTTTGATATCGATGGGCTGCGGGCGTTGATGGCGCGGACCGCGCGGGAGATCGTGGATTCGGAGTTCGCGCGCAATCCGTGGTCGCCAGCGACGGCGCCGCAGTTGCGCTTAAGCGGAGGCTCCCGGTAGATCCTTGTGCGGCGGCAGTTCGCATTCGTCCTGGCGGGGCTCTGCTGCGCCTTCTGCGCGAGTTGCAACGTGCGGGCGCCGTTCCCCACGGAAGCGGAGGCGAACGCGCGCCTGCGCAGGGGCATGTCAACCGAAGAGGTGATCTCGATCTTCGGGAAGCCGCAGACTCGCATCTCAAAGTCGGCGAGCGAATCGAGATTGAGTTATCTGGCGCCGATCGGCACGCGCACCAACGAACACTACGGCTACACCGGTTTCGTGGTGGCCGCTGAGCAGGGCGTGGTGGTGAATTGGGATGTGGTAAGATCCCGCCCTTCCTACGAGCCGAACCTCGAGACACCTCTCCCGCTGCGCCTGCTGCCGTTCCTCTGGGGCGGCATCTTTGTGACCGTGGCTCTGTACACCCTGGCGGTGGCGTTAGACGCCTGGTGGATCGAGCGACGGCGGCTGCTCGCCGCGTTTCTGAAGATGGACCTGGCGGCCGGAAAGGTGCCGGCGGACTTTGCTTACCTCACCGATGATACCACGCTGCGAGAAGTGATGGAGCAGGTTGGACCGCCGGCGAGGGCGTTCGATATTCTGGTGCACACGGACGAGGCATGCGGCTATCCCTTGCCGCCAGTTTATGGCGCCATGCTCCGCCTGCGCGTCTTCGAGTATCCGCTGCCCTACGGCACCAGCGTTTTCGTGATGCCGGAGGTCCCCTTCGCTCTCGACTGCCCGATTCGTGCCGTGTATTGCCGGCGCCTGCCGCGATTCTTCTGATCGAGAAAGTTCGAGTTTTCCGCGACACTGCGGGTGGGAATTCCTGTGGCGGTCCTCCGATTTCGCGCGCCATCCGTGGCGTCCGCCAACGGCACCGCAATTGTCGCTTTCCAGCTGAGCGCGCGCGGCGCACTCTGTGTGTCCATGAGGGAGAACGCGCCCGAATTTCCCGCCGACCTCGTGCTGGATGAGCCCGGCCGCGGGGCGCGTCTCGTCGAGGAGTTCTATCGGCAATACCACGTCGGCGACGATGACGTGAATGCCGACCGGCAGCACGTGAGTGCGAAAGCCGCGTTCTTCCGCGAGCGACTGCAGACGCTCGGCCAGGGCGAGGGGAGTCTCGGCCTCGACGCCGGTTGCAGGACCGGGCTGCTCATCAAGTCGGTGGGGGTGCTTCGCTGGCTCGGCATCGATCTCGACGAGCAGGCGCTGCACGCCGCCCGCGCCTCCGGGATTGCGTGTCGGCGGATGGATTTCACCTTCGATCTGCGGCTCCAAGACCAGAGCTTCGATGCCGTCATGATGACCGAGGTGCTGGAGCATCTGCCGTATCCGATGATCATCGTGCGGGAAGTGCACCGCGTGCTGAAGCAGCGCGCGTCCAGCGCATTTATCGGCTCTGTGCCGCTCGATTACCATCTGCACCGGCGCTGGAAAGTGCTGCGGGGGAAGCGGCTTTCCGGCGATCAAACGCACGTGCACCATTTCTCGTTTCACGAACTCGATCAGCTGCTGCGGTTCTTCTTCGAGAAGGTCGATTACCTGCCGCTCAGCGGCACTGCCACACGACATCATTGGCTGCGTTCGTGGCCGAATCTCTTCATCCGCGACATCGCCTGGATCGCTTCCGCACCGAAGGAGCAGGTGGGACAGTGGGGCGTCGGGAAGATGTAGCCGCGCGAGCGTTTCCTGATCCGCCGTCTCTACAGCAGCCGCACCGCCGTCACTGCGATGCTGCCGCCGAAGCAGGTCGCCACATCCGCGCCCGGCGTCCGCTCCCGCAGCGTGTAATCGCCGGCGAAGTAGAGGCCGCTCTCCTCCTCGTGCCGGTAGTTCAGCGGCAACGGATTGGGATCAAGCGGACACCAGACGACCTCGGGATCGTCCGCGTCGGCCGGGAGGTGCGGGAGATTCACATTATAGAAAAGCCCGGGCTCGATCACCCGCGTCAGCAGATCCTGCAACACCGGTGTCACCCAACGAGCCGCGCGGTCCCAGTCGAAGTCCATCCCGGCCTTGCGATAATGCGAGACCGCGATCCCCGGCCAGCCGTGCAGCACCGCCTCGCGCACGGCCGCGACGGTGCCGGAGTAATACATATCGGCGCCGAGATTCGATCCGTGGTTAATCCCGCTCAGCACCCACTTCGCATCGGGCACCAGATGGAGCAGCCCCAGCCGCGTGCAATCCGCCGGCGTGCCGTGGATGGCGAACCGCTTCTCGCCGCGCGACTCGATCTGCACCCCCTTCTGCCAGGTGACGGCGTGACTGACTCCCGATTGCGGACCAGCCGGGCCGACGACGATCGGCTCGCCCAGCGTGCTGGCGGCGGTCACCAGCGCCGCGAGTCCGGGAGCATCGATGCCGTCGTCGTTGGTGAGGAGAAACTTCATGGGTGGAGAAGCTCTGTCGCCTCTCGCAGCACGAATCTCAACTACGGCCTCCACCCGGCTTGCATCTTGTGCAACGCAGAAGGCCGAGACCAAAGCAGACGATGTAGATTAGCGACGTGAGGGAGCAATGAACTTCGACATCGTAGTAGCGGGACTTGGCGGGATGGGAAGCGCCATCGTTGCGCACTGCGCGCGGCGCGGCGCGGCGGTGGCGGGCTTCGATCGTTTCGCGGAGGGACACACCCTTGGCTCGTCGGCCGGTCGCTCGCGGCTGATTCGGAAAGCGTATTTCGAGGAGCCGGCCTACGTGCCGCTGCTGCAGCGCGCGTATGAACTCTGGCGCGCGCTCGAGCGCGAGACAGGTGCCGGGTTGTTGCACCAGACGGGCGTGCTGGTGGCGGGCGCGGAGAGCAGCGCCATCGTCCAAGGCGTCGAACGCTCCGCGCGGGAACACGAGCTTCCGGTGGAACGGCTGAGCCACCGCGCGCTCGCGGCGCGTTACCCGACGCTCCGGCTGCGGGACGACGAGATTGGCATCTTCGAACCCGAAGGCGGGGTGCTGCTGCCGGAGCGCGCGATGGCTGCGCATCTCGAAAGCGCGGCCCAGGCGGGAGCGCAGACGCGGTTCGATGTCTCGGTCGAGGACTGGCAAGCCGGCCGCCACGGCTTCGAGATCCGCCTCTCCGACCAGACGCGGGTGCAGGCGCGGGTGCTCGTGCTGGCGATGGGCCCGTGGCTGCGCGAGACGCTGGAGTCGCTCCATGTGCCGACCCGGATCCAACGCAATGTGCAGGCGTGGTTCACCCCCAACACGGCTGCGTATGGGGCGCCGAACTTTCCCGGCTTTCTAGTCGATCGCCCGGGCCTCCCGGCGCCGCTCTATGGCTTTCCCGATTTCGGAGATGGCGTCAAAGCCGCCTTCCATGGCAGCGGCAGCTTAACGACTGCAGATGACATCGATCGAGAGATCGATCTGCCGCGCGACATCGAGCCGCTCGCCGCCGCGCTGGGGGAGTGGATGCCCGGTGCCGCCCACCGTTTTCGCGAAGGGAAAGCCTGTCTGTACACACTGACGCCCGATCACCATTTCGTAGTGGACCGCCATCCCGTGCACCACGACCTCCTCGTCTGCGGGGGCTTCTCGGGGCATGGCTTCAAGTTCGCGCCCGTCATCGGCGAGATCGCGGCTGACCTCGCGCTCCGGGGAGAAACGCGACACAACATTGGATTCCTGTCGCTGCAGCGGTTCGCCGCCGCGTGAGGGAACACTCGTCAGCCCGGGGGCCGACAGTGTACTGCCGCGTCGGGATCAGGATGAAAACGCAACTCTCCCTCACGCTGGAGGACACGCAGGCGCAATCCCGCTCGGTCGCGCAGGTGATGCGCTCGTGGGCGCGCGAGGATCCGAATGCGGCGGCGCACTGGATTCACAGTCTCGAGCAGGGCGCGTCGCGCGATGCAGCCATCGCGGGGCTGGCGCAATCCCTCGTCTCACGCGCTCTGCTCTGGATGTTAAGCCGCACCAGTTTTGGATGGCGCTGAGAGCCGCCGCCGGGTGACGTGCGCTGTAGCTGAAACGTGACACAAGACATGCCCGCGGATATGAATGGCGGGATGCGTTTAGCCCCTGGAGGAATCCCGCTCCTCGCCCTGCTGGTGCTGCTCGGCTGCAGTGGCTGCGACAAGCGCAGCGGCGAAGCGATTGTGCTCGGGAAGGAAAGGATTCCGCCCGCCCAGAACCTCCCGCTCCCGGGCGGCGACGAGTTGCCCCTGGCCGATGCGAGGAGCATGGACGCGGGCACGTTCGCCACGGGCGAGAAACCTAAACTCGGAGAGAGCGCGCTGGAGCCGGAGACCGACGTCCGCGGCACCGCGCGCGATCCACGCGCTGTTTCGCACGAGCAATGGATCGTGAACGTGCAGATGGTGGCGGATCGTCGCCTCATCGATGTGCGCGTCGAGCAGCCGCAGTGGGAGAAACTAAAGGAAGGCGACCGCGTCCAGGTCACGCACCGCATCGGCAAATACACCGACACCGTCTGGTCGGCGGAGATCAAATAGCCGCTCGGCGCCGTCCGCGCGGTCGAAATTAGCGATCGGCCGCAGCGCGTTTCCCGCGCACGTAGCGAACCCCGAGCGCGAGGAACGCTCCCGCGAGCAACGCCGTTGTCGTCGGTTCCGGCACAGCGAGGATATTGTCGATCCCGATAATTCCCACGACGGGATCGCCAGCGAGATTCGTGGCGCCGACGTGGTGGATGAAGCGCATTTCTTCAAATCCGCCAGTGGAGAAAAAGGTGGCGTAAGGCAGCGGTCCGCCGATCGCGATCATGTTTTCAGGTGCGAGAGAGAACGAGAATGTCTGCCAGCCGCTGCCGACAGGGAGCAGCACCGCCTGCGAAAGATAGCCGTTTGAGGAAAACTGCGCCTCCTGCTTGAAGGCGAGGCGGATGGAGAGGTCGGTGTTGCCTTCGTTCCGGAGATCTACCTGGATCGCGGTGACGCCCTGGCTGATGTAGTTGCCGATCCATTGGCTGAAGTTCTGCACGGTCAAGCGGCTGCCGGGGCCGCCGCCGCCGGTGGCGGTGAGCCGCATGAAACTGTCGCTTGCACCTGCCGGTCCGCCGGAAGCAACCCAGCTGGTGGTGTTGGCCGGATTTCCCCAACCCATCGTGGTGCCGTTCTGGAAGTCATCGATTTGGCCGAGACCAATGGCGTTCGCGGCAGGAGCGGCGATGACGAGGGCGGCAGCGCAAATTGCGAGGGTAAAAGACGTTGCTTTCATTTGTGGGGTCGATGCTACTGATGCGGGGGTGGAAAAGCAAGGGGGAGTGGGTGTGGTGTGGCGCGAGGAGCGACGTGGGAGGAGCGACGCACGGAGTGTCGCTGAAATTCGGCGGAGTTGATACTTGGCGACGACTCCGAAAGCTTTCGCGAGCAGGCGCCGCGTCGCCCTCCACTACCGGGCGTGGCGCTTGTGGCGGACGAGGACTCCGAGGAGCGCGAGGATACCGCCTACCATTAACGCGGTCGTGGCGGGCTCGGGCACGGCGCGGATGTTGTCGATGCCGAGCTGGCCGACGACGAAGTCGCCGCTCAAGGTGTTGTTCCCGACGGCGTGGATGAAGCGCATCTCGCCGACGCCACCAGCCGCGAAGAAGGTGTTGTAGGGCGCCGGGCCGCCGATCGCTCGCATGTTCGCAGGCGCGAGTGAGATGGTGAAATGCTGCCAGCCGCTGCCGACCGGGAGCAGCATCGGGAGAGAGACGTAGCCAGGGACATTGCCGGGGCCGGTCTTGAACGCCAGCCGGACGGAGAGGCTGACGGAGCTGAGATTGATCAGGTCCACCTCGATCGCGGTGACGCCTTCCGCGATGTAATCGCCGAGCCACTGCGTGTTATTGAACGCGGTGAGGCGGCCGCCGGAGCCGGAGCCATCGGCGGTGAGGCGGATGTAGCTATCACCCGCGCCGGCCGGGCCGCCGTTGGCGATGTTCGTGACCGGAATCGCATTGATGCCGCCATTCATCCAGCTCATCGTGGTGCCGTCCTGGAAGTTGTTTACCTGGCCAAGCTCCAGCGCGCGCGCCAGTGGGGCAGCGAGGAAGAAAAGGGCGAGGACAACAAGAGCCGCAGGGCAGGATTTTCTCCACATCGTGGGGCGGAGGGTAGATTCCCGCGACGCGAAATCAAGAGGCGAATAGCTGCTCGTTTCTTCGGAGACAGCACTTCGCAGCGGCGCGAGTGCGTGCTAGAGAACGCGCAGATGAAGATCGCCGTTTTCAGCACGAAGCAGTACGACCGCGCCTCGCTGGAGGAGGCGAATGCCGGCCGCCACGAGCTGCACTTCCTGGAGCCGCACCTGGATGAAGCGACGGCGCCGCTCGCGCACGGGCACGACGCGGTCTGCGCATTCGTCAATGATCGCCTCGACGCGCCCGTGCTGGAGCTGCTCGCCGCAGGTGGCGTGCGGCTGGTGGCGCTCCGCTGTGCCGGCTTCAATCACGTGGATGTCTCGGCAGCGCAGCGGCTCGGGATGACAGTCGCGCGCGTGCCGGCCTACTCGCCGCACGCGGTGGCGGAGCACACCGTGGGCCTGATGCTGGCGCTCAATCGCAAGCTGCACCGCGCTTTTAATCGCGTGCGTGAAGCGAACTTCGCCCTCGAGGGGCTGCTCGGCTTCGACATGAATGGCCGGACGGCGGGTGTGATCGGCACCGGCAGGATCGGCGCCGTAGTCGCCCGCATCCTGCAGGGATTCGGCTGCGAGGTGCTGGCGTTTGACCCTTTCCCGGAGGAGCACTGCCGCGCCGCCGGGGTGCGTTACGTGTCGATCGACGAGCTGCTGAGCGCCTCGGATATCATCACGCTGCATTGCCCGCTCACGGCGGAGAACCATCACCTCATCAACGCAGACGCACTCGCGCGGATGAAACCCGGCGTGATGCTGATCAATACGAGCCGTGGCGGTTTACTCGATACGCGGGCGGTGATCGGCGCCTTAAAATCGGGCCGGCTCGGTCACGTCGGCCTCGATGTTTACGAGGAGGAGGGGGAGATGTTCTTCGAGGATCTCTCGAGCACGATCCTGCACGACGACATTTTCTCCCGGCTGCTGACTTTTCCAAATGTCATTATCACCGGGCATCAGGCGTTCTTCACGCGCGAGGCGCTGGAGAACATCGCCAGCACCACGATTGGGAACATCACAGAGTTTGAGACCACCGGCCGCTGCACCAACGCGGTGACCGTAAACGCTTAGGCCCGCCTATTGCCGCTGCACTGCGGAAACCGGCGTGCTCGGGAGCGATTGCGCGCGACTCGCGGCGCGGCTCGCCTGCGTCGCCTGACCGAGGGCGCGGTGTGTGTCGGCGAGGTTTTGCCAGCTGCTGCGATACTTTGGCATCAGCCGGGTGGCTTTCTCAAACGCCTGCAGCGCCTCGCGATGCCGCCCCTGGGCACTTGAGGGCGCGCCAGCGGGTGGGGTCGTTGAGGAGGCCATGCGAAATTGCAGAATGCGGAAAGCGGATTGCGGAATGTGACGGGACGGGTGCGATTGAAGTTGGGTCCGCGATGCTGGGGCTGAAGTCTATAATTACTATAATGTGTACTTTTTGGCCAATGTGTTTAGCTTTCCCTGTCC
>JACCZQ010000456.1 GCA_013695905.1 Chthoniobacterales bacterium | reverse complement strand
GGCGACACTCCTGTCGCCAGTGGCTGCAACAGGCGACAAGAGTGTCGCCTCTCCGGAATGAAGATCGTCGAGACAGCAGCGGAGGCACATGGGGGCATCGCGGCGGCGAAGCGGCGGCGCGTGCTGGTGCCAACGATGGGTGCATTGCACCGCGGGCATCTGGAGCTGATTCGGCTCGCACGGGCGGCAGCGGGTCCAGAAGGCGAGGTGGCGGTGAGCATTTTTGTGAATCCGCTGCAGTTTGAGCCGGGTGCGGATTTCGAGCGTTACCCGAGGCCGGAAAGTGCGGATGAGGAGTTGTGTCGCGGGGCGGGTGTGGATCTGCTCTTCCGGCCGCCGGTGAGTGAGATCTATTTCGCGGACCGCTCGGTGACGGTGGAGGAGCACGCGCTCTCGCAAACGCTGTGCGGGAAGTCGCGGCCGGGACATTTTCGCGGGGTCTGTACGGTGGTGACGAAGTTGTTTCATCTGCTGGAGCCGGATGCGGCGGTGTTCGGCGAAAAGGATTTCCAGCAGCTGGCGATCATCCGCCGGATGGTGCGGGATCTCGATTTTCGGGTGGAGATCATCGGTGCGCCGACGGTGCGGGAGGAGGACGGGCTGGCCTGCAGCTCGCGGAACCAATATCTGACGCCTGAGGAACGGGAGCAGGCGCCGGTGCTGCGCGCGGCGCTGCTGGAGGCGGCGGAGCGGGCGCGGAACGGCGAGCGGTCGGCGGAAGCACTCGTCCGGCTGGTGCGGGAGAGAATCTCGGCGGCGCCGCGGGCGCGGATCGATTATGTGGAGCTGGTGAACGCCAGCAGCCTCGAGGCGGTGGTGACACTGGCCCCGCCTTCGCTTCTCGCGGTGGCGGTGTTTTTTGGCAAGACCCGGCTAATCGACAACATCCAGCTGCCATGAAGCAGTACGATTTTGTGGTGATCGGCAGCGGGATCGCGGGGCTGACCTTTGCCTTGAAGGCGGCGAAGCATGGCTCCGTGGCGGTGATTACAAAACGGAAGGGCGCCGACTCGAACACGGCGTGGGCGCAGGGCGGTGTGGCCTGCGTGACGAGTGATGAGGATTCGTTCGAGCTGCACGTGCGCGACACGATGGAGGCGGGTGCGGGGTTGTGCGACGAGCAGGTGGTGCGCACGGTGGTGACGGAAGGTCCGGCGCGCATCCGGGAGCTGGTGGAGCTCGGGTTGCAATTCGATGAGCGGGAGATCGCCGGCCATCGGGAACCGGATCTCGGCCGGGAGGGCGGCCACTCGAAGCGGCGGGTGCTGCACGTGCAGGATGTGACGGGTGCGGAGATCGAGCGGACGCTGCTGCGGGAGCTGGCGCGTTCCCCGCGGGTGGAGCTGCTGGAGAATCACATGGCGGTGGATTTGATCACTTCCGGGAAGCTCGGGTTCGCGACGGAGGATCGCTGCCTGGGCGTCTATGTGCTGGACGAGGTTTCCACCGAGGTGGAGACCATCCGCACCGACCGGCTGGTGCTCGCCACCGGCGGGTGCGGGAAGGTTTATCTCTACACCACGAATCCGCACATCGCGACGGGCGACGGTGTGGCGATGGCCTGGCGCGCCGGGGCCACGATCGCGAACATGGAGTTCATCCAATTCCACCCGACCTGCCTTTTCCACGCGGAGGCGCGGTCGTTTCTGATCTCCGAGGCGGTCCGCGGAGAGGGTGGCATTCTGCGGAACGAACGCGGCGAGGATTTCATGGCGGAGTATCATCCGCAGGGTTCGCTGGCGCCGCGCGATATCGTGGCGCGCGCGATCGACGCGGAGATCAAACGCTCGGGCGCGCGTTGCGTGTATCTCGATATCACGCATCGCTCCGAGGAGTTCCTGCGCGAACGTTTTCCGCACATCTACGAGACATGTCGGCGGTTCGGCTTTGACATGGCGAAGCAGCCGATCCCCGTGGTGCCGGCGGCGCATTACCAGTGCGGCGGCATTCGGACGGATGTGAACGGCACCACCACGATGCCGGGGTTGTACGCCATCGGGGAGGTCGCGAGCACAGGTCTGCACGGGGCGAACCGGCTGGCGAGCAATTCGCTCCTCGAAGGTCTGGTGGTGGCGCATCGCCTTGCGGAATTGCTGGCCCGCCAGCCGTTGCCGCCGCGCGAGTTCGTGCTCCCGGAATGGGAACCGGGCGACGTGCAGAACGTCGATGAGCTGGTGGTGATCTACCACAACTGGGACGAGATCCGCCGCATCATGTGGGATTACGTCGGCATCGTCCGCACCGATAAACGCCTGCAGCGCGCCAGTGCCCGGCTGCGTAATCTGCAGCGCGAGATCCGGGAGTTTTACTGGAATTTCAAGATCACGGTCGATCTGCTGGAGTTGCGGAATCTGGCCACGGTGGCGGCCTTGATCGTGGACTCGGCGTTGAGCCGGAAGGAGAGCCGCGGTTTACACTACACGCTCGACTACCCGGAGGCCGAGGATCGGCACTTTCGACGAGACACTCTCCTCAGTCGGAAATAATCTGGAACGCTCCCTGCTTTAGTAGAGGGTGGATGCCGGGCAAACGACCGTCCCTGCGAGGGAAACCGCTTGCCTGCCGGGGCATTCTCGGATAAAAAAAGCCGGCCATCGTTCATGAGAATCACTGTCATCTGTAGCCTGCTGCTTCTGGGGAGCGTCGCCGCCGCGCGGGCGCAATCGCCCTATGAAAGCAGCGCCGATTTCGCGAAGTACGCGATGAAACTGCGTGAGCAGGCGATGATGAAGGTAGAGCCGCAGGTGTTTGTGCCGACCGCCTCCCGGACGAGCACCACCCGCTACCCGTGGAAGCTGAACATCGTCACCACGACGTTCTGGATCGGCGAGCAACCGACGCAGAATAATCCGGTGCCGAACACGAAAAGCTCGTGGGACGCGAACTGGGTGGGGAACTACGGCGGCTACGACAACCCGGACCCCTCGACGCGGCGCAATTTTACCCCGATCGCCTTCACGCCGCGGCAGAACCCGTTCTACGTGGCGCTGCCGTATAACGACGTGACGCGCGGGCGCTTCAAACCGGAGGCGCCGCTGGTGATTCCGTGGTTCAAGCAGGCGTTCACGGAGCAGGGGAAATCGGTTTGCAGAGGCCGCTGGCTCGCCATCCGGAAAGGCAACCGCGTCGCCTATGCGCAGTGGGAAGATTGCGGCCCCTTCCGCACCGATCATTTCCAATACGTCTTCCAGAACGAGCGGCCGAAGCCGAACCTGAACAAGGGCGCCGGGCTGGACGTCTCGCCAGCGGTGCGGGATTACCTGGGGAAGGCTTCGACCGACGTGACCGATTGGCAGTTTGTGGAAGTGCGTGATGTGCCGCCGGGACCGTGGCGCAATTACGGCGACAACAATCACTTCGTCATCGCGCAACGCCAGCAGCAGGCGCAGCAAACGCGCATCGTGCAGCAGGGAGCGCCGGACAAGAAGAAGAAGTGACGGCCCGGCGCGGCGCGGGGAGACGATGAATGCCCGCCGCAGCTGCCTCACCACCGCGGCGCTGCTCCTCTCCCGTGTGGGATTATAGGCCGTCGTGTCCTCACGCGGTGGGGGTGGGGT
>JACCZQ010000454.1 GCA_013695905.1 Chthoniobacterales bacterium | reverse complement strand
TCGGGATCGGCGAACCCGAAGTAATTCCCGTCGGTATTGGCCACGATGTCGGCCGGGTTGGGGCCGGTGGCGATGGCCTGTCCGCCGGCACTGCGTGCCCCAACGAACGCCACCGTGCCGGCGTTGTTGATGCTGGGATTGCCGAAGAAGGCGTAGGTCTTGCCATTGGTGCTGACGACGGTGTCGGTCGCAGGATTGGGGCCGGTGAAGAGGCCCTCGCTGCCGTCATCGAGGACGGCGTGGACCACCGCCGTGCCCGTGTTGTTGATCGCGGGCCCGAAGAAAAAATCAAACGGGCCGGCACTGGTGATGAAGGCGTCGGCGACGGGGTCCGGGCCGGTAAAGTAGCCTTCCCCGCCAGCATCGAGCGTGGCAAGGAATAAGGCGGTCCCAGCGTCGTTGATGACCGGAAGGGCGAATTCGAAGATATCATACGGCCCCGCAGTGGTAGCTATGACGTCGGTAACCGGATCGGGGCCGCTGACGATGCGTTGCTCGCCGCCAGCGAGGAACGCGTTGAACACCACCGTGCCGGCGTTGTTGATGCTGGGAACTTGAAAGTCGACGAACGGCCCGGTGTTGTCAGCGATGCTCACGAAGGTGTAAGTCTGTGCCGAGGCGGCGCTGGCGGCACCCAAAAGCAGGGCCGCGGCAAGCGGGGCGAGCCAGGTGGAGCGGGACGCAAAACGGAGGCGCGGCAGCTCCGTGGCTCGTAAGCACAGGCTAACGCGGGACTCGGGGGAGGGGGCGGTGTGCAGGTGACGCATGTTTCCTTTCCTGGTAAAAATGTTCTGTGTTGCCGGGCGGCGGATGCATAAACCATCGCGCCACAATTGTGATTCGCTGGTGCCGAAGAGAGCGTCAAGGCTTTTCGCGACACGATCCGAATTGACGAATTGACTCAAACGGTGACAACAAATCGGGGTCATGACAACAACAAATCGGGGTCACATCTTTGCATTCAATATTTGCAGGACAACAACAAATCGGGGTCACATCTTTGCATTCAATATTTGCAGCGCTCGATTCTGCAATTTCATCAGCTGTCGATCGGTTGCCACTCGCTTCTTCCAGCGCGCCGTCGCCGCGCTCACCGTCGCGTAGTCGATCCCGCCGGCTTCCTCGCCCAACTCTCGCAGCGTCATCCCACACTGCGTCCGGCCCAGCCAGAGCGCCAGGTCCCGCCCCCAATCTCCGTAGCGATCCCGAAAACTTTCCCATGGCTCGTTCTTCAACTCCGAGACCACGGCCGTGACTTCGCCGAACTCACGCCTCTGCAGCGCCCGCGCCCCAGTCTGTTCCCGGCGGCGGTCATTTCCCAGGATTCGACGCACCTTCTCCAGCAACGCCGCTCCGCCCAAAACCAGTTGCGCTTCCACCTGCTCCAGCGGGCTCTCCGCCAATCCGTCCCGGAGCGCTTCCTCCACATACGCTCGATACGTTGCCGCAGATTTGCGCCGCGCTCCGCCAGCCCGCCCACGCACTTCCTCCACCACCAGCCACGGCGGCGCCTTGTCCAGGCCGATGTAAGCGCGATACGAACTCCAGCGAAATTTCCTCAGCTCCTCGCGCCGCGCCGCGATCAGCGCCCGCGAGGCGGCCTTGCCTTGTCCACTCCGCAATCGCGCTCGTTCGTCCTTGCCCAGGCCCAGGCGCGCCACGCGCACAGGATTCAGATGCACGTAGCGACTCAATTCCAGCCCCCATTGTCCGGCCTCCACCAGGACCGCCTTGAATCGCCCTTGGAACAGATGACCACAGCGCCCTTGTTTCCGGTTGAACCAGACCGTGTAACTCACATTGAGCCACTGCATGGCGCGGCTCAGACCGCCGGCGGGCGTTTCCACCATCAGGTGGTAGTGATTGGGCATGAACGCGTAGGCGTGCAGGCGCCAGCCAAAGCGCGCCGTGCATTCTCCCAGCAACTCCAGGAACCGACTCCGGTCCAGGTCCGAGCGAAAGATCGCGCGACGCTCATTGCCCCGCGCGGTCACATGATACCACGCGCCTGGAAACTCCACTCGCAACGCCCGCGCCATCGCGTTGCCATCAAATCAGCCAATGTGATCGCAGTCAATCAAATATTGAATGCAAAGATGTGACCCCGTTTGCCCGTGTCCCCTCGCAACGCCCGCGTTATCGCGTTGCCATGAAATCAGCCAATGTGATCGCAGTCAATCAAATATTGAATGCAAAGTTGTGACCCCCGTTTACCCCTGCCAGCGGAAGAGTCTCACCGCGCTCCAGCTCGCGCAGCGCTTCTTCCGCCATCCGCGCCAACTCGTCCTGCGTGGAGGCGAACGCGCCCGCCCAGCGCTGCTCCGACTGGAGCTCGGCCAAAACGACCGAAGCGACCGCATCCTGTTCGCGTTCGGAGAGCTTGGAGGCTTCGGCGAAAGCACGTTCTAAGAGCTGCGTCATTGCCCGCATGATATTTTGATTATGAACTTAGGGCAAGCGCGCCGAAGTCCGGTGCTGCAGGCGAGAAAATGAGCAGTTACTCAGGACCGACCCCGATTCCGAACAAATTATTAAGATGTGACCCCGAACAAACCATGCCGCGACGAGTGCCACCCTGCTCTGGATGATCACGATGATCTGATGACGCTGGGGGACTCACTACTGCGGCCCCGAGGCTTCGATGTCCTGCAGGCGCGGCCCGAAGCGGCGACCGATTGATTTCGCCGAACTGAAGAGCAGACCGTAGAAGACGATCACGGCCAGCGCGGTGGCGGCGATGGTGGCCCAGTGATGCGTGCGCAGGCGTTCCATTTTCGGCAGGAAAGCGATCCAGCCGAAAACGCTCAGCAGGACGATGACAGCGTCGAAACTCCCGCGTTGCCAATAGCTGCCGCCGAGATGCAACCACATCCCGAATTCATCAAAAGTCAGCGCCATGCCGAAGCCGTAAAGGAGCGCGCAGAACTTGCGCAGCCGGTCGCTAGGCCGGTGGACGAAAATGAAGAGCGCGCCAACCAGCGCGAGGATGAAGATGCCGTAATTCAGATGGTGCACGTGCGTCCCGCGCTCGTGCAGAAAGAGATTCGGAATGCGGCGCGTCATGATGAGAATCACGAGCACGCGCGCCGTGACGAAGGTGAGGAGAAACGAGAGGAAGACACGTCGCGCGAGGCGGCGAACGGGCGTGACCTCTTCGTTAACGACGGATTCGCCAACCAGCGGCGCGGCATCTTCAGGTTCGGCGGCGGCGGTCATGAGGCGTCGAGACTAGCGGGAAACCGTGCCAGGTGTAAATGGCGCGCTGGCGCGCCCGGTTACGTGCAGGGAAGACATGAGAATCATTGGTTATTATGAAGCGTCTTCTCGCGGCGGTGCTGGCAATGGGATTTTTCGTGGTCTCAGGAAACATCTGGGGTCAGTCCTGAATGGCACTAAGATAAGGACGTTTTAGGATGAAAATCGGTCGATTGCCCTCTGAAAGCGGCTGGGGGGATCTGAATGGGTCGCGTCCTTGCACATGTGCAAACAGTGCGCCGCATGCAGGACAGACGGCGTAATTTGCGAGATCCTGATCCGATCGCCTGCTCGCTCATCGCACGCGCATCTGCCGCGCTTGATCGAGCGCTCGCTTCGTCTCCCAGCGCTCCAAGTCTTCCCAATTGCGAGCCTTGAAGACGAAGCCTCGTGGTCGCGGGGGTCCGACAATTTTAGCCTCCAGATCGAGCTTCGCCCCGAGGGCGTGAAATTCCTCCGGGGTCGCAGGCGGTTTTCGTTGGCCGACTGTTTTTGTCTTCATTTCCGGGCCTCTAGCTGGGCAGCGGGAAGCGCCGTGTAATCTCGCGAACTTTGTTGTGGACGCTCTCCAACGCTCCGGGGTCTTCGCGTTTTTCGAGGGCTTCGTTGAGGAGGTCGGCGATGTCGAGCATCTCTTCTTCTTTCATGCCGCGCGTGGTGACGGCGGGCGTGCCGACGCGGATGCCGCCGGGTTTGAAGATGGGCAACGTGTCGAAGGGGATGCCGTTTTTGTTCACGGTGATGCCGGCTTTATCGAGAACCTCTTGCGCGATTTTGCCGTTGAGGTCTTTCGGGCGGAGGTCGACGAGCATGAGGTGGTTGTCGGTGCCGCCGGAGGTGATGCGGTAACCGTGTTTCGTGAGGCCGGCGGCGAGGGCTTTGGCGTTGACGACGACCTGGCGCTGGTAATCGCGGAACTGCGGCTGGAGGGCTTCGTGGAAGCAGACGGCTTTGGCGGCGATGACGTGCATGAGGGGGCCACCCTGGATGCCGGGGAAGACGGTGCCGTCGATGGCTTTGGCGTGTTCTTCCCGGCACATGATGATGCCGCCGCGCGGGCCGCGCAGGCTTTTGTGCGTGGTGGTGGTGACGAAGTGGGCGTGCGGGATGGGGCTCGGATGTTGGCCGCCGGCGACGAGGCCGGCGATGTGGGCCATGTCGATGAAGAGGAGCGCGCCGACGCTATCGGCGATCTGGCGCAGACGCGGGAAATCGATGATGCGCGGATAAGCGGAAGCGCCGGCGGTGATCATGGCGGGCTTCGTTTCTTCGGCCTGTTTTGCGAGGGCGTCGTAATCGATCTGCTCGGTCTCGGCGCTGACGCCGTAGGCGGCAACTTCGTAGAATTTACCGGAGAAATTCGCGGGGTGGCCATGGGTGAGGTGGCCGCCGTGGGCGAGGTTCATGGCAAGGATTTTGTCGCCGGGTTTCAGGACGGAGAAATAGACGGCCATGTTCGCCTGCGCGCCGCTGTGGGGCTGGACGTTGACGTGTTCGCAATCGAAGAGGCGCTTGGCGCGGTCGATGGCGAGCTGCTCGGCGACGTCAACGTTTTCGCAGCCGCCATACCAGCGTTTCCCGGGATAGCCCTCGGCGTATTTGTTCGTCAGGCAACTGCCTTGCGCCTCCATCACGGCGCGGCTGGTGAAATTCTCGGAGGCGATGAGTTCGATGCCTTCGCGCTGCCGTTTCTCTTCGGCCTGGACGACGTCGAAGATCTCGGGATCGACCTTGCGCAGACCGCCTCCGGGTTGTGACGCGGCGCCTGCTCCGCCGGAGCGGCCGGAGGATTGAGAGGAAAGGTCAGCCATAGGGTAGGAAGAGGAGCCGCTGCCGCGAGAGTTCGCCGGCACTGCCACCTCGGTTTGTTCTACGAACGCAAGCACACTGGGTAAAGCGTTTTTGATCGTGTGGGCGCAGAGCTGGTAGACGTCGCGCCCGGAGCCGATCGGGTCCGGCACGTCGCGCCAGACGGTGGTGCCCGTCTCCTCGAATTCGCGGAGGAGGAACGCTCTATCGGCGCCGTTCGGGAAGAGCATCTGAATGCTTTCAAGATGGGCGCCGGTCATGGCGAAGATGTGGGTGGCGCGGTCGACGAGCGTCGCCGTGAGCGGCTGGCTGCGGAGGTCCGAAATGTCCACGCTCTGATCCTTCAGCACCTCCACCGCGTGGTAGCTGGAGGGCTGCCCCCGCACCGCGTGCACGCCGGCGGAGGCGACAGAAATGTCCTTCCGATTACCGATGAGACGACGAAAAAGTCCCTCGGCCATCGGGCTCCGGCAGATGTTTCCGGTACAGACGAAGAGGACGTTTTTCACGGGAGTGGAGCGCGAACCGGCGCTCGGCGTGCCAATCTAAAATTGAACCGAATCAAGTCAATCGAGCTGCCGTTCAGCTCCGGGCGCAGCGGCTAAAAGAGGAGCCGGAACAGGAGCCCGGCCAGTCCGCTGACGATGATGACCGGCACCACATCCCATTTCCATCGCAGCATGCCGACGAACGCGATGACGCTGAGCACCACCGCAAACCAATCGACCGCGCGGTCCGGTGGAAAGACAGCATGCATGCCGAACCAGACGGCGAGGTTCAACACCACCCCGACGACTGCGGCGGTGACGGCGGACAACGCGGCGGTGAGTCGCTGATTGCCGCGGAGCTGCTCGAGGTGCGGCGCGCCCAGCAGAATCCAGAGAAAGCAGGGGAGAAATGTCACCCACGTCGTGAGGAGCGCGCCGAGGGTAGCGGCGGCCAGTGGCGTTAATGCGCCCGGCTGGTTCCAACCGCCCATGAAGCCGACGAACTGCAGCACCATGATGAGCGGACCGGGGGTAGTTTCGGCGAGGCCGAGGCCATCCATCATCTGGCCGGTCTCGAGCCAGCCGTAATTATCGAGCGCCTGCTGCGCGACGTACGGGAGCACGGCGTAGGCGCCGCCGAAGGTCACGACGGCTGCTTTGCTGAAGAACAATCCTTCCTTGAACAGTGTGCTGTCCCAGCCTTGCCACGCGCCGACGAGCAGAATCGGCAGCCACCAGAGCGCGAGGCAGATCACCGCGATGCGGACCGCTCTGCGCCACGATGGCCGCATGTGCTCGGCAGCTCCGCCTTCATCGCTCAGAACGCTGGAGGTGGCGCTGCTCTTTTCGCCGTGCGGCGCCAGCACGACGAATTTCGAACGCCAGAAATGCCCGCCGATGAATCCGCCGACCAGAGCGCTCAGCACGATTAGCGGGAAGGGGAGCCGCAGGAAAAAAATGCCGATGAACGCTGCGGCAGCGATGCCCCACATGATCGGGTTCTTCAGCGCCTTGCGGCCGATCCTGATCACAGCGACGGCGACAATCGCCATCACCGCCGGCTTCAGTCCGTAGAAGATGGCGGCGATCCACGGCACGTTGCCGTAGGCGGCGTAGGCGAAGCTCAGCCCCCAGAGGATGAACATCGAAGGGAGCACGAAGAGCGCGCCGGCCACGATGCCGCCCCAGGTGCGGTGGAGCAGCCAGCCGATGTAGATCGCCAGCTGCTGCGCTTCGGGGCCAGGCAGGAGCATGCAGAAATTGAGGGCGTGGAGAAATCGCGCCTGCCCGATCCAGCGGCGTTTCTCCACCAGCTCGGTTTGCATGATGGCGATCTGACCGGCCGGTCCCCCGAAGCTGATGAACCCCAGTTTCAGCCAGAAGCGGAAGGCCTCGGCAAAGGTGGGGTGCCGTGTCGGAGTGGCGACACTCCTGTCGCCAGGGTCAGGCGAATCAGGCGACGGGAGTGTCGCCTTTCCGTTCACCGCCGGCTCCGCTTTGCGCGCGGGTATTCGGCGCGCACGGTCAAGCCGATACCGCCGCGAGGCGAGAACTCCGCCGTCACCACAGCTTCGCGCGGACGCGTCGCAGCGACGAAATCATCGAGGATGCGGTTCGTAACCGCTTCGTTAAAGGCGCGTTCGTTCCGGTAGGAGGCAAGATAGAACTTCAGCGACTTACTTTCGACACAAAGTTTGTCCGGCACGTATTCGATGACGATCTGCGCGAAATCCATTTGTCCGGTCACCGGACAAAGCGAGGTAAAATCCGCCGTCTCGAAGCGGATGCGGTAGGGCCGTTTGGCCGGGCTGGGGAATGTCTCCAACTTCGCCTCCGCCGGCGAAGCGGGCAGGTTCGCCTCGCTCCGGCCCAGCAGCGTGAGGGGTGCTGTCTTCAGTTTCGCCACGGCGCTTAGGTAGCTCGGATGGAGAGCGGATTCAACGCAACACTCCTGCTCTTGATCCTGCTCCTGATCTTTCTGGGAAGCGGGAGCAGGATCAGGAGCAAGATCAGGAGCAGGAGTGTTAATCCGGGAGCCGCAGCATCGGATTTTTGAACGCCCGCTCTTTATCCCCAGGCTTGTTGTGGTTCCAGTAATCCACCTTCAGCATCCGCTTCATCTTCAAGCGGCTGCCGTCCGCCTGCTTCCACTCGCGCAGCAGGTGCGGTCCGTGGCGATCGAGGACGAACTCATCCGCCCCGGCGCCATGCTGCACCTGCACGTTGATGAAGCGATCGTCCGCTGCCTTGAAACTCACCTTCGCCGGTTGCCATTCGAAGTTGTCTTTCTTCGAATGAATCGCCGAACCGCTGAGCTGAATCTCGAATTCGCCTTCCGGTTTTGAAAAATCGATCGTGCGGACGAGCCATGGCAGCTCGTCGTAGAAGTAGCCATTCGCCGCCGGCGTCACTGGTTCGCTTCCCGCCGCCATCCCGTCCCAATAGGTGCGGTATTCGTAGGTGAACTTGTCGCCGTCGCGCCGCGCTTCCTTGTAGGTGTTACCGCAGCTGTCGTTGCTGGTGAGCGAGAACTTCGCCAGCTTCGCATCGTCGACGCGCCAGAAGTTCGAGTGCATCTGCTGGTAAACGTAGAGGCCGGTGGGCACGTGCAGGATCTGGTTCATCTTCAACACTGCCGTCATGCCCGGCTGCTTCCAATCCTCCGGCTTGACCCCCTGCTTCGGGTCAAACGGCTCCCGCACGAGGATGTGCAGCACCTCGGTCTCGCGCGGTTCGCCGTAGCGGACGATCTGCGCGCCGTAGATGCTGAACTCGGCTTTGCCGTCGCCCCAGTAGTGGTGGTTTTGGAGGAGCGCGGGAGAGAACTGCGCATGCGCGGGAGCGGCGGAAGCGGCGAGGCAGAGGAAGGCGGCGAGGAGATGGCGGAATTGCACGATGCGAGAAACGTTCAACGTTCAACGCTCAACGTCCAACGCTTCCATCGGGGAGCGTTCGCCGCGCATCTTCTGAATTGAAACATTGGACGTTGAGCGTTGGACGTTGAACGTTTCCCGCTTCATGAGCTGTTCAGATCACGAATGCGGGTGCGAGCACGAGCACAAGCACGACGCGCCGCAGGAAACCGGCGTCGCCAATCCAGCGGTGATCGATCTCTTCGGCCACGACTCCCGCACCGACGAGGTCATCCTCGTCATGAACGAGCCGCGGCCATGGGATGGTTCCGATCTGCGCCTGCACGAGGTGCAGGAAAAGTTCAACGCCTACGTCTCCTTCCTGCTCGATGGCGAGATGCTCGCCGAGCATCCGGAGCTCGCTGGGAAGCGCTCCCGCATCGAGCTGCACTGCGCCTCGATGCCGGACGATCGAGCCGTCGAGCTGCTGGGCATGATCCACGACC